>NZ_JAIUIM010000009.1:0-248423 GCF_020165615.1 Mesorhizobium sp. BH1-1-5 | reverse complement strand
GTCTGCGTGCCGTCCTCCTTGACCGTGCCGCTGTCCGTCGCCCCGGTGATCGTCACCGCGTCGTTGGTGCCGTCGATCGTAATCGTCACGTTATGCGTGGTCGTGCCGCCGTGGCCGTCGTCCGCCTTGACGGCGTAGGTCAAAGTGAGATGCTCACCCGCCGCGAGATAGTCGAAAGCTTGCGGCGTGGAATTGAACGACCAGTTGATCGCGCCAGAGGTGTGGCTGTTGTCGATGATGGGATTGCCGCCCAGCGACAGCATGTTCACGACGTCGGCAGCGTGAAGGGAGCCGGTAGCCCCGCCCAGGGTCACTCCCGTCACCGAGGCATTGACCGTATCATGAATGTCGACATCGCTGACAGTCAACGTGCCGTTTGTCGACAAAGGGGAGTTTGTTTCGTTAAGCGTGGCGGCATCGTGATCGCCGGCGGCGACGGTGATCACCGGGGCATCGTTGGTGCCGGTGATCACAACCGAGAGCGTGCCGACGCTGAGCGTGCCGTTCGACATCTTGATCGTGTATTGGATCGTGTCCGTGAACTGCTCGCCGGCGCCGAGCGCGTTGATCTGCGCGCTTAGAGCGGTCGCGTCATAGTGAATCTTGTTGTCGGTGCCGATCCAGAATTTCGCCCCGCTCGTGCTGCTGGTTTCGACGATGTTCGCACCGTCCTGTATCAGCAGATCCTTGTTGTAGTCAGCGAACGCCTTGTTGGTGACGACGATCCCAGCCCCTCCGTCGTCGTTCTTGAGGCCGTCATCCACCGAATAGATCGTCGTCTTGGTCCCGCCACCGCTTGCCGCCAGGACGTCGAACGTGAACTGAAGGCTGCCGTCTTCCGTGCCGGATTGCGTCAGATTGGCTGCCGCCCCCGAGTTCGAGAACGTGACGGTCGAACCTGAAACTGTCGTAGTCGCCATTGCCAATTTCCCCCTGTGATCCCTTCGCGAAC
Source organism: Mesorhizobium sp. BH1-1-5 (assembly GCF_020165615.1). Lineage (NCBI taxonomy): Bacteria > Pseudomonadati > Pseudomonadota > Alphaproteobacteria > Hyphomicrobiales > Phyllobacteriaceae > Mesorhizobium > Mesorhizobium sp. BH1-1-5. The sequence continues at coordinate 247,471 of NZ_JAIUIM010000009.1, read as the reverse complement.
AATGGACTTGTTCGCCCCAACGGTTACCGCTGATCCTGGCGCGCGCACTTCGCCGTCGCCGCGAGCGCATGCTCCTGCCTGCGGCGATTGGTCAGGACCAAGCCATTCTGATTGACCGAGAAGACCTCTCTCGTTGAGAGACACAAACCCACCCCAAGCGCTTGCGCGCTTGCTCCCCAACACCCCTAGTTGGCGTGCCCCCATTGTCGCCGCGATCGCGGGACCAAGCCTGTCTATAGGCAGTTATATTAGCTTTTTATGATTTGGAAACCATAACCGCATATACAGTGGTGGGTAATGTTAATGACTTGTTAGATATTTAAGAAATCGGCGACTGGTCGAATAATCGCGTAAAACTGATGTCGCGCCATAACCGGTCGTTGGCATTGTCATATCTGGTTATATATTGTCGCGTAGCTTCAACGACCAATCGCACATCAAGAGAGCCGCAACCCGCGCGATCAATGGCGCAAAGTCCGCCGGAGCTTGGTCGCCAGCGTCTCCGGATGTCAGCCAGCCAGGCTGTCCTGCTCCGCGGCATTGGGATCACCCGGCGCCGTCGCCCAGGCGAGCTCGACCAGCGTCACGGTGCGCCGTCCGGTGCCGTCGACCTGGCAGACAATGAGCCCCTGCTCCTCGATATAGTCGAGCAGTCGCCGTGCACGACGCAGCGAATGCGAGCCATACGCGCGGGCGATGGCAGCATCACTAGGGCATGGCCAGCCCTCCTTGGCGGCGCGGGCGATCATCATGAACACGCCCTGCATGTCCTCGGGCAGCAGCGAGGCGCGCACGGAAACGTCCCGCCACGCATCGTCCTCGGCCATGTCGGAGCCGACGCCGGCGCGGGCTCGCGTCAGCATGCGGCGGAATTCCGCGAGGTCGGGCACGACCGAAGCCAGGCCCTCGATGCGGCAGCGGACCACGAACTCCTGGTAGAGCACGCCGATGACGCGGAAGCCCGCATCCGGCTCGGCCAGGATGGCGCGCAGGATGCGGTCCATCCGCTCGCGCCGCTCGGCGAGGTCCTCGGCGCTCGGCTGCGGCTCCGCCGGCTCGGGACGGATGTCCAGCGGCGCGGCCTTGGCCGCCATCAGCTGATCGAGCAGGTCCGGCGAAGGCCGGCGTTGCGGCCTGACCGTCTCGGGCGGCGGCGCCGCCAGAATGATCGAGCGCGCATCCTCCAGCATCGCTTCCGGCAACGGCATCAGCCGCGGCGTGCCGTTGCGCGGGCTGGTTTCGGTCTGGCCGATGCGTAGGCTGAGCGGACGCCGCGACAAGGCGGGCCCAAGCGCCATGAAGTGCCCGCGCTCCAGATCGCGGAACGCTTCGGCCTGGCGACGCTCCATGCCGAGCAGGTCGGCCGCGCGCGCCATGTCGATGTCGAGGAAGGTGCGGCCCATCAGGAAGTTGGAGGCTTCCGCCGCGACGTTCTTGGCGAGCTTCGCCAGCCGCTGCGTGGCGATGATGCCGGCAAGCCCGCGCTTGCGGCCGCGGCACATCAGATTGGTCATGGCGCCCAGCGAGAGCTTGCGTGCCTCGTCCGAAACCTCGCCGGCGGCGGCGGGCGCGAAAAGCTGCGCTTCGTCGACCACCACCAGCATCGGATACCAGTGGTCGCGCGCGACCTCGAACAGCCCGCCGAGGAATGCCGCGGCGCGCCGCATCTGGTTCTCGGCATCGAGCCCTTCGAGATTGAGCACCGTCGAGACACGATGGATGCGCGCCCGCTCGCCGGCCGCCTGCAGGCCGCGCTCGGTATGCTCCTCCGCATCGATCACCAGATGGCCATAGTGTTCACCCAGCGACACAAAGTCGCCTTCGGGGTCGATGATGGTCTGCTGCACCCATGGCGCGCTCTGTTCGAGCAGCCGACGCAGCAGGTGCGACTTGCCGGAACCCGAATTGCCCTGCACCAGCAGGCGGGTGGCCAGCAGTTCCTCAAGGTCGAGGGCCGCCGGCGCGCCCGCCGTGGTCTGCCCCATCTCGATTGCAACGGTCATGTCTCGACTCGGATCGTCTCCCTGCGCGGGATCGGGTTATCAATCCGAGCGCGAGGCGTCGAGCACACCACGACCATTTACCGGGTGTTCCACAGCTACTCGCCCTTTGGCGGCAGGCTGTCGGCAATGACTCTGGTCGGACCACCATTTCGCTGGCGCCGGTCGGCCATTGGCGTATCATCGCTGCGGGACAGGGTTCATGGCAGGAGGAGGCCGATGGACGTCGCTGCCGAAGTGCCCGTCGCCGCGTTGACGGTGCAAGATCTTGTTGCGTCTGCCCTTTCGAAATTTCGCGCCGGCGACACCGTCTCGACGCGCGCGATGCTCAACGCCATCCGCCGCTCCGATCCAGCCTGCGACGACAGCGACGATCATCTCGTCGAGCTGATCGTCATGGCGGCAATTGGTAAGACCATGGGTGTTGTCTTCGACCACCGCTCGCCAGACGAGCGGCTGCCGCTTCTCGCGTAGTGCGGACCGCTACCAGCTTTCTCAGCAAGGCGTATCGAGATTCAGGTCAGGCCGAGTTTGCAGGCCGGCCTCACCTGGATATCGGCATGCCTTAGCCCAGCGGATGCGGCATATAACCGACGAAACCCGCGATCTTCCAGCGGCCGCCGACCTTGCGGCAGAAATAGAGCGTCTGCCATTTGAGCCGGTCGACGCCGCCGTCGGCCTTGGCGACGGAGCCGTCGAACTTCTTGTGCAGCACCGCGCGGTCGCCATCGACATCGATGTCGCGCATGTTGGTGACGCGGAACAGCGCCTCGCGCAGCGGCTCGGCGAATTTCGTCGCCGCGGTTTCCTTGGCCTGGCGCAGCCATTCGTCGCGATAGACCTCCAGCCTCGGGAACTGCAGCCGCCAGGCATCGGCGTTGGCGAGGAAATGCGCATGCATGCCGAAGAAGCTCTCGGCGACGAAATCGTCCTCGACCATCGACCAGTCCTGTCCGAGGAAGGCATCGATGTCGCGCCGCACCAGCATTTCCCACAGCGCGTGGCGGTCGGCATCGCCTTCCGGGAACGGGTTCCTGTCGAAGGTCATGCTGTATCTCCCCTTCCTATATCCGCGCGGCCGGACGCAGCACCGAGCGCAAGATGCTCAGGCTCCTGTAATAAAGCAACATGGATTTCGAAAAAATGTTGCTTTCCGACATTGGCTCTATGAGGATCATGGCGACAAGCGTAGACGACTATGTGACCGGTTCCCATCCGTCGACAAAAGGAGGCTCACTTGCCCAAGCAGTGCTTTGGAAAATCCCACGTTCCGCTTTCGCCCGCCGTGCGCGCCGGCGATTTCGTCTATGTCTCCGGCCAGGTGCCGGTGGGCGGCGACGGGCTGGTGGTGAAGGGCGGCATCGCCGAGCAGACCGAGCAGGTGCTGCAGAACGTCAAGGCGGCGCTGGCGCTCGCCGGCTGCACCATGGATGATGTGGTGAAGACCACTGTCTGGCTGGAGGATGCGCGCGATTTCGGCACCTTCAACACGGTCTACGCAAAGCATTTCTCCAAAGACCCGCCGGCGCGCACCACGGTCGAGTCGCGCCTGATGATCGACATCAAGATCGAGGTCGAGGCGGTTGCCTACCGACCGCTCTGATCGCGGACACGCAGCAACAGGGAGGGCACCGATGCAGTTCGATCTCCTGATCAAGGGCGGGCGCGTCATCGATCCCGCATCGGGCCTGGACGCGCAGCGCGACGTCGCCGTTGCCGATGGCAGCATTGCCGCGATCGACGCCGCCATCGATGCCGAGGCGGCGCGTGAAGTGGTCGATGCCAGGGACTGCATCGTCACGCCCGGCCTCGTCGACCTGCACAGCCATGTCTATTGGGGCGGCACCTCGCTCGGCGTCGACGCCGACCGGCTCGCCGCCAAGAGCGGCACCACCACCTTCATCGACGCCGGCAGCGCCGGCGCCGGCAATTTCCTCGGCTTTCGCCGCCATGTCATCGAGCGCTCGAAGGTCCGCATCCTGGCTTACGTCAACATCTCCTTCGCCGGCATATTCGGCTTCGCCAAGACCGTGTCGGTCGGCGAATGCAGCGATCTCAGGCTTTGCGAGCCGCGTGAGACGGTTGCCGCGGTGCGCGAGCACGCCGATGTCGTCGTCGGCGTAAAGGTCCGATCCGGCAAGCATGCCGGCGGCACCAGCGGCATCGCCCCGGTCGACCTCGCGCTCGAAGCCGCCGACAAGGTCGGCCTGCCGTTGATGGCCCATATCGACGAGCCGCCGCCGGGCCGCTCGGAAGTGCTGCCCAGGCTGCGCCGTGGCGACATCCTCACCCACTGCTTCCGGCCGTTCCCCAATGCGCCGGTCTTTGCGTCGGGTGCGGTGCGGCCGGACATGCGGCTGGCGCGCGAGCGCGGCGTCATCTTCGATATCGGCCACGGCATGGGCTCGTTCGACTTCGAGGTGGCGAAGGCGATGCTCGCCGAGGGTCTCGCGCCCGACGTGATCTCGAGCGATGTGCACCTTTACTGCGTCGACGGCCCGGCCTTCGACATCCTGGTCTGCATGTCCAAGCTCATGGCACTTGGCATGCCGCTGGTCGAGGTGCTGCGCGCGGCGACAGCAAATCCCGCGCAGGCGATTGCCAGGCCCGAGCTCGGTGCGCTGAAGGTCGGCGGCATCGGCGACGTCGCGGTGCTGAAGTCCCAGCCCGGCCGCTTCACCTTCGTCGATGCAGTCGGGGCGTCACTAATCGCGGATCAGCGCTTGGTTTCAAACGGCATTGTCATCGCCGGCAAATGGTGGCCGAACGAAGTGCCCGACCACAATGAGACCGAGCGTTTCGAGGCGCATGCGCATCATACGCATGTAGATGTGGCGGCGAGGCATTTTGGCCCTTCATCTTCGTCATTCTGGGGCGGAGCGACGCGAAGCGGAGCGCAGACCCTAGAACCAAGAGGGGCCGTCCATACATGACGAACGTTAGGTTCGCGAATTGCTCGGCGCGCCATAAACCGGCGTCGCAATCCCTTCCATCCGCGCCTTGAGCTGCAGCGCCACATATTTCGAATAGAAGCGCGACAGCGCCAGATTGCCGCCGTGGAACCAAAGCGCTTCCTGCCCCGTCGGCTTCCACATGTTGCGCAACTCGCCCTGCCACGGCCCCGGATCGCCCTTGACGCCGGAGCCCAGACCCCAGCACGGGCCGACCTTGTCGGCGACCTCGCGCGAAACGATCGCGGCAACCGTTTCGTTCATCGACTGGTAGCCGGTGCAGCAGACGATCGCGTCGACGGTGAGCTCGCTGCCGTCCTCGAACAGGATGCCGTTCGGCGTCAGCGTCTTGATGCCGACGCCGCTCTTCACCTTGATCTTACCGTTCAGGATCAGCTCGCAGGCGCCGACATCGATGTAGTAGCCGGAGCCTGTCCGGTAGGCCTTCATCAACAGCCCGGTCTCGTCCTCGCCGAAGTCGATGGCGAAGCCGCTGTCGCTGAGACGCCGGTAGAAATCCGCGTCGCGCGCCCTGATCACGTCGTAAAGCGCGCGCTGGCCCTTCGGCACCAAGGCGAAAGGCGTCGAGGCGACGATCATGTCGGCCTTGTCGGTTGTGATGCCACGCGCCAGTGCCTTCTCGGAGAAAATCTCGAAGCCGACATCCATCAGCGTGTCGGACTTCACCACGGTCGTCGGCGAGCGCTGCACCATGGTGACCTTGGCGCCCGCTTCCCACAGATCGACGCTGACATCGTGGCCTGAGCTTGCAGCACCGATCACCGCGACGCGCTTGCCGCTGAATTTCTCGCCGGTGGCATACTGGCTGGAATGCAGGAGCTCGCCCTTGAAGCTGTCCGCGCCCGGTAGCTCGATCTGCCGCGGCGGACCGTATGCGCCGGTGGCGAAGACGATGTGCTTCGGCTTCAGCGTGACGCGCTGGCCGACGCGGTCGACCACCACGGTCCAGGCCTTTTCGGCCTCGTCATAGGCGGCGCTGATGCATTTGGTGGCGACCCAATAGTTCAGCTCCATGACGCGGGTATACATTTCCAGCCAGTCGCCCATCTTGTCCTTGGGCGTGAAGACCGGCCAGTTTTCCGGGAATGGAACATAGGGCAGATGGTCGTACCAGACCGGGTCGTGCAGAACGAGCGAACGATAGCGGTTGCGCCAGGAATCGCCGGCGCGCGCATTCTTCTCGATGACCAGCGTGGGGACGCCGAGCTGCCGCAGCCGTGCGCCCAGCATGATGCCACCCTGCCCGCCGCCGATCACCAGGCAATAGGGTTGCTCATGCACGCCGAGATCGCGTGCCTCGCGCGCTCGTGCTTCCGCCCAGGTCTCGCGCTTGGGGTCAGCCTTGTGGCGGATGCCGAGTGGCCGCGCCGGGCCTTTCCGCTCCTCGAAACCCTTGAGCTCGCTCATCGCCGTGAACAGCGTGCGGCAACGACCGTCCTTGAGCCGCAGGATGCCCTCGCCCCGCGCCACCGTCGTCTCGAATGTGAACCAGGTCTCGACGGTACCGTCGTCCACGCTTGGCTCTCCGGACAGGTGCCAGTGCGACGGCTGCGCCTGGTTGAGCGTGGCCTGCAGCATCTCGCGGATCGCACCCTGCCCCTCCATGGTCTTGATGTTCCATGTGAAGGTCAAAAGATCGCGCCAGTAGCAATCCTGCGCGAAGAGGTTCGTCGCCGCCTCGATATCGCCGGCCTCCAGCGCCCGGCCGAATGAGCCGAGCCAGGTAGCCGCCTGTTGCGATGGTGCGATGTCGAGCATTTTTGTCCTTCCCTTCAAATATCGATTGGCATCGCCAAGCTCCATCTGGCGATGTCAAGAAAGTGCGCCTTGAGGCGGTCGAGATTCAGGTCAGGCCGTGTCGAAAATGGTGGGTTCCGAGAACCGGAGCGGAGCGTACTTTTCGTACGTGAGCACCGGAAGCGCAGGAAACCGCCATTTGCAGGCCGGCCTCACCTGAATATCGGCTGCCTCAATCCCCCAGCGGCTCCATCTCCTTGCCTGTCCGATGGATCTGGGCGTTGTATTTGATGCGGCGCACCGTCTCGCGCGCCGGGCCGTCGATCTTGTACGCGGTCGCGACCGCCAGCAGGTCGATGGCCGCAAGGAAGGCGTAACGCGACGCGGTCGGCTTCAGCGTGTCGGGATATTCCGGGACCGCCATCGTCAGCCGCACGTCGCAGACGCGCGTCAGCTCGGTGTCGGGCGCGGTCACGCAGATCGCGTTGGCGCGGTAATGCTTGGCGAGTTCCACCGCTTCGATCACCTCGCGCGTGCGGCCGGTGGCCGAGATCGCGATCACCAGATCGCCCGGCTTCAGCGTCGATGCCGTCATGCGTATCAGATACGGATCGCATTGCGCGCTGATCGTGATGCCATAGCGGAACAGGCGGTATTGCGTTTCCTGCGCCAGCGCCGACGAGCTGCCGCCGAGGCCGAACACCGTCACCTGCCGCGCCTTGGCGATCAGTTCCGCGGCCTTCTGCAGCTGTCCCGGATCGATCTGCCGCTCCGCCTCCTGCAGCGCGCGCCGCGCCTCGCCGAACACGGCGTTCCAGAACGGCATGCCGCTGTCGTTGTTCGCTGGCTGCGGCTTGGTGGCGAGATAGAGCGCGCCGACGACAAGGCTCTGCGCCAGCTTCAGCTTGAAATCGCGCACGCCCTCGCAGCCGATGGCGCGGCAGAAGCGGGTGACCGTCGGCTCGCTGACCCCCGCGCGCTGGGCAAGCGCGGCGTTGGAAGCGTCGACCGCATATTTGACGTCGTCGAGCACGACATCGGCGACGCGGCGCTCGGCCGGCCGCAACTCCGCATAGCTGTCCTTCACCTGCGAGATGATATCGGGGATGCGCCTGACATGGTCGTGCCGGTCGTCGTCCTCGTCCGCCGTTCGCAACGCCTGGCTGTCAGCTTCGGTCATTGGCCAGTCCTCCCCAGCCCGCTCGGGACCTATCATCTTCGCGATTATCCGCCCGCTGGCCATAGGCAATCAACCGAGGTGAGTATGTAGGAAAGTAACAAACCTCGCAAGGGATCATAAAATTAATGAAAATCAGGTGCTTAGACAAAAGCTGATTGAACCTGATTGCTTCCGCTATCTGCCGCCGCTTGACAGTAAAGTAGGATAGTTACAGACTGATTTCGCGGACAGATGTGGCCTTCGGCAACGCATCGCGCAGTCTCCGAGGGGGAGCATGAGTACGGCAAGCGCGACAACGCCGAAGCTCGGCGTGCAGGCAGCGACGAAGGTCTATCAGACGGCCTCCGGGGACCTTCTGGCGCTCGATCGCTGCAGCCTGGATGTGCAGCCTAACGAGATCGTCTCGATCGTCGGCCCCTCAGGCTGCGGCAAGACCACGCTGTTGTGGTCGATGTCGGGCCTGCATCGGCTGACCGGCGGCGCGATCCTGCTCGACGGCAAGGAGATCACCGGACCGCGCCCGGAGATCGGCATTGTCTTCCAGGAAGCGAACCTTCTGCCCTGGCGCAACCTCGACGCCAACATCAACTTCCCCTTCGAGATCAAGGGCGAGAAACCCGATCGCGCCTGGATCGCGCACCTGTTGAACCGCGTCGGGCTCGATGGTTTCGGCGGCAAGTTCCCGCGCGAGCTTTCCGGCGGCATGCAGCAGCGCGCCGCGATTGTGCGCGCGCTGGCGCTGAAGCCTTCGGTGCTTTTGATGGACGAGCCCTTCGGCGCGCTCGACAGCTTCACCCGCGAGGAGATGAACCGCCTCGTCGAGGAGATCTGGCTCGACACCAAGACCACCATCGTCTTCATCACCCACAGCATCGAGGAAGCGATCTTCCTCTCCGACCGCGTGGTGGTGCTGACGACGCGGCCCGGTCGCGTCGCCAAGGTCTACGAGGTGCCGTTTCCGCGGCCGCGTTCGCTGGAAATCATGGCGACGAAAGAAGTCTTCGACCTCACCAACAAGATCAAGATGGACATTGTCGGCGAGCGCGTCCGGCCGATCGCGCCGGAGCGGTCGGCTGAAATCGTGAGGATCAGGCCGTGAGCGGGGGCGACGCCATTCCGGAATTCTCGAAAGCCAAATCGGCAGATGGCCAGGACGTCAGCCTGACCAATCTTTCGGCCTTCGCCAGCGGCCCCGGCATCAAATCCGGCGCCGAAGTGGCGGCGATCCTCGCCGTCGCGGTGGTGATCATCGGCGGCATCGAGCTGGCGCTGCGCATCTTCCACGTGCCGCAATACATCATGCCGCCGCCGAGCTCGATCGCTTACGCTTTGTTCGACGAGTTCCCGCTGATCGCGCCGCATCTCGGCTACACGCTGGTCGAGCTTGTCTCGGGCTTCGCCATTGGCGCCGTCGTCGGCTTGGTGATGGCGGCCGTGATCACGCAGTTTCCCTTCGCCGAGAAGATCGTCGCGCCCTACATCCTGATCCTCGTCACCACGCCGATGCTGGCGCTGGTGCCGCTGCTCATCCTGCGCTTCGGCTTCGGCTACACGCCGCGCATCATCGCCGTGGCTCTGGCTGCCGGCCCGATGGTGATGATCAACGCCGCAACGGGCTTCCGCCGCGTCGACAGCGCCAAGATCGCTTTGGCCCGCTCCTATGGCGCCAGCACCTTGCAGATCTTCTGGAAGATCCGCGCGCCGATGGCGCTGCCGATGATCCTGGTCGGGCTGATGATCGGCGCGATCTTCGGCCTGCTCACCGCCGTCGGCGCCGAGATGGTCGGCGGCGGCTTCGGCCTCGGCAACCGGCTCACTTCTTATTCGTCGATGATCCAGATGCCGCAATTCTTCGCGGTGGTGCTGATCCTGTCGACGCTCGGCATCCTGATTTACGTGCTGTTCTTCCTGATCGGCAAGAAATGGGCGAGCTGGGAGACCTGACCGACGTGCAAAATCACGCCCGGGAGGCGGGCGAAGGCAAGGCAAGCAATCAACAAAAGGGGAATGCCATGACCAACGAAAATCCGATCCATTTCAGCGCCCCGGCCGGCATCAGCCGCCGTTATTTCCTGCAGGTGACGGCGGCCGGCGTCGTCACCGCCACCGCGCTCGGCGCATCCGGCCTGAAGGCGAGGGCGGCGGCGTACGAGAAGTTCACCTGGATCTCGCCGCGCGGCACGCTGGAAGTGCTGGACGATTATCCCTACTGGTCGGCGAAGAAGGCCGGCTATTTCGGCGACCTCAACACCGACATGCAGCCAGGCCCCTCGGATGGCACCGCGACGGTGAAGTTCGTCGATGTCGGCCAGGCCGACATGGGCTTCCCCTCGCCCGGCGTCTTCTCCTTCGCCATCCAGAACGGCATGAAGCTGAAGTCCGTCTTCCACATGGGCGCGCGCGACACGTTCAGCATCGCCTTCCGCAAGGGCGAGGGATCGAACGACCTTAAGAAGCTTGAGGGCAAGACCGTCCTGCTCGGCTCCGCCGCCTGGCAGGCGATCGTCGATCCGCTGCTCGCTGCGCAGGGCGTCGACATCAAGAAGGTGAAATATGTCGAGGCCGGCTGGCCGACCTGGGGCACCGCGCTCGCCGGCGGCCAGGGCGATGCGGCGCTCTCCTGGGAAGGGCTGCGCGCCGAATGGATCGCCAAGGGCCTCGACTTCGAATATTGGCTGGGCGTGCAGAATTCCAAGCTGCCGGCCAACACCTTCGTCGTGCGCGCCGCCGACCTCGAGGACGCCGACAAGAAGGCCTTCCTGGAGAAATACCTGCGCGGCTGGGCGATGGGCCTCGAATTCGGCTACCAGAACCCTCGCGCCGCGGTCGAAGCCGTGTTCGAGCAGTTCCCCACCTTGGCCAAGAATCTCGGCCCCGAGCTCGGCACGACCTCGATCCTGCAGCAGATCAACGTCTTCCGCGGCGACATGGACAAGCGCGGCGGCTGGGGCTCGCACGACATGGCGAGTTGGCAGGGCTTCTTCGACGAGATCCTCAAGATCGGCCAGATCACCGCGCCGGTGAAGGCGGAAGACGTCTGCACCAACGACCTGATCCCGGCCGCCAATGACTTCGACAAGGCCAAGGTCAAGGCTGACGCCGACGGCGTGAAGCTGTCGGAAGGCTTTGCCGCGCTCGACGTCGACAAGATCAAGGCGCACCTGTTCGACTCCGCCGTCAAATAGGGCGAACCGATCCCCAACGGGCGGCGCATCGCGCCGCCCGAATTATCGTTCAAAGCATTGAGGAGGCTGAGATGGCCGGCAAAGTAAGAATCCTGGTGGTTGGTCTGGGCAATATGGGCGCCTCGCATGCCAGCGCCTATCACCGCTCCGAAGGCTTCGAGATCGTCGGCATCATGAGCCGCACCATCAAGAGCAACAAGAAGATCCCGAAGGAACTCGCCGGCTACCCGCTCTACGAGGATTTCGACCTGGCGCTGAAGGAGACGAAGCCGGACGCGGTCTCGATCAACAGCTGGCCGAACACGCATGCCGAATACGCGCTGAAGGCGATCGCCGCCAATTGCCACGTGTTCATGGAAAAGCCCCTGGCCACCAACATCGCGGATGCCGAGAAGGTGGTGGCCGCCGCGCGGGCGAAGAACCGCAAGCTGGTGCTCGGCTACATCCTGCGCGTCCATCCGTCCTGGATCAAATTCATCGAGGTCGGCAAGACGCTCGGCAAGCCGCTGGTGATGCGCCTCAACCTCAACCAGCAGAGCAGCGGCACCGCCTGGCACTGGCACAAGAACCTGATCGACTCGCTGATCCCGATCGTCGACTGCGGCGTGCACTATGTCGACGTCATGTGCCAGCTGACCGGCGCTAAGCCGGTGCGCGTGCACGGCATCGGCGCAAAACTCTGGGCCGAGGCCGATAAGCAGAATTACGGCCATTTGCACGTCACCTTCGATGACGGCTCGGTCGGCTGGTACGAGGCGGGCTGGGGCCCGATGATGAGCGAGACCGCCTATTTCGTGAAGGACGTGGTCGGCCCGAAGGGCGCCGTCTCGATCGTCGCCGGCCAGTCGGGAAGCAGCGCCAAGGACGCCGAGGAGGTTTCCGATTCCGCCGACATCGACCGCCACACCAAGACCGACGCGCTGAAGATCCATTATGCGCAGGTCGATGGCGACAAGAATTTTTCCAAGCCCGACGAGATCGTCAGCATGGAGGATGAGCCTGGACATCAGGAGCTTTGCGATCGCGAGCAGGCCTTCTTCCTGCGCGCCATCCGCGAGAACCTCGATCTCAGCGAGCAGATGGATGCCGCGGTCAACAGCCTGCGCATCGTGCTGGCGGCCGAGCAGAGCATCGCGGAGAAGCGGACCGTCGAGCTGGCCTGAGGTTACTCGGTCAACGGTAGCGCCAGCCCCTCATCCGGCCGCTTCGCGGCCACCTTCTCCCCGGTGGGGAGAAGAGGGAAGCGCCGGCGCTGAAAGTCTCCTCTCCCCACCGGGGAGAGGTCAGCCGAGCGAAGCGGAGGCTGGGTGAGGGTGAGTGCGCCAAGCCACCCTTAGCCTTCGGCAAGAACCTAACGGGAGGAAACACATGGCCGCGATCTCGAAAAGCTTGCTCGAAACCTACACCCAGTCCGACGCGCTGGCGCTCGCCGGGCTGGTGAAGCGCGGCGAGGTCTCACCTGCTGAGCTGGTCGAAGCGGCGATCACCACGATCGAGCGCCTCAACCCACGGCTCAACGCGGTCATCCATCGCCTCTACGACATGGCGCGCGCCCAAGCGCCGACGGTGGATAAAACCGCGCCCTTTGCCGGCGTGCCCTATCTGCTCAAGGAGCTCGCCTCCTCCTGGACCGGCGCGCCCCTCACCAATTCCTGCTTCTACATGAAGGACTTCGTCGCCGATTCCGACAGCGAGGTCGTGCGCCGCATCAAGGCCGCCGGCCTTGTGCTGGTCGGCAAATCGAACGCGCCCGAGAACGGCTGGTCTATCACCACGGAACCGAAACTCTACGGCGCGACGAAAAACCCGTGGAAGGACGGCATCACGCCCGGCGGCTCGAGCGGCGGCGCCGCGGCTGCGATCGCCTCGGGCATGGTGCCGATCGCCGAAGCCAGCGACGGCGCCGGCTCGATCCGCGTGCCGGCTTCCTGCTGCGGCATCGTTGGCCTCAAGCCCTCGCGCGGCCGGGTCAGCCTCGCGCCCTACGGCGACTATTGGTACGGCGGCGCCTATTTCCTCTGCTGCTCGCGCACGGTGCGCGATACTGCCGCCTATCTCGATGCGGTGGCCGGTGCCATGCCCGGCGACGCCTACACGCCGCCGGTGCCGGAGGGCAGCTGGCTCGGCCTCTCCGCTCGGCCGCCGAAGAAACTGCGCATCGGCTTCACCGTCACGCCGCCCAACGGCGCTGCCATCGACCCCGAAGTCAAGGCGACCGTGCTCTCCACGGTCGCCGCGCTCGAACGCCTCGGCCACGCCATCGAGGAGCACGACATGCCGCTCGATGCCGATGCCGTATGGAAGACCTACACCGACATGACCTGCGTGCAGACGGCAGCGACCTTCGGTTTCCTCGAAACGCTTGTCGGGCGCCCCGTCACGCCGAACGATGTCGAACCGTTGACCTGGGCGATCATCCAGCGCGGCCGCGCGACCAGCGGCATCAAGCATATTTCCGATGTCGAGCAACTGAGGTTGATCGGGCGCGACATCGTTGGCGATCTCAACCCCTATGACATCTTCATCACCCCGACGCTGACGCAGTTGCCGCGCCCGCTCGGCTACTACGACATGTCGGAAACCGATCTCGACCGCTACAACGCCAAATGGGGCGACGCGGTCTTCAACTTCCCCTTCAACATCTCCGGCCTGCCGGCGATCTCGCTGCCGCTCGGGCAGTCGGCCGGCGGCGTGCCGATCGGCGTGCAGCTCGTTGGCCGCTACGGCGATGAGGCGACGGTGCTGGCGCTGTCAACGCTGCTGGAGCAGGAAATGCCTTGGAAGGATCGGCGGCCGGTGCTGTAGGCGATCACCTTGTCGGGCAAGGGCTATCAACGTCCGTTGGGGTAGTCATCGCAAACGCTGGTGATGAGCTGAAGGCTCATGAACCTCGTCATTCGAGGGCGGAGCAAGGAGCGTAGCGACGCGCGCAGACCCTGGAATCCATGCCGTTGCCTGGACCGACGTGTGCAACGGTGCAGAATTCTGGACCGCCGCGGCGCTTCCAAGTCACGGCATGGATCCTCGGGTCTGCGCGCGTCGCTTCGCTCCTTGCTCCGCCCGTGGATGACGATCGCGATAGGCGTCTCGGCCAGTCGCCAAGGCATGGAATCTGACAACGCACACTAACCAATCGGACCTTCGGACGGACCACCCAAACCCCTATAAAATTCCTATATCTTTCCCATCCGCCCCGTCTCGAACCTTTATGGCGATCGGGTCCATATTCCTCTTCGAAAAAACGCTTCGATCGCCGTCGCCGCCAAGGTGACGTGCGTCAGCGTGCAGTTTTGAGCTCGCCACTGCGAGCCGCAAACACAAAGTGGAAACAAGGAACACCTGCAATGGACCTCATAGTTCTCGGGATCGGGATTTTGTTCTTCGCCCTGTCATTAGCCTACGTCAAAGCCTGCGACAGAATCTGAGCAGAAGGGCCGGATTATGCTTTTCGACAACATCCTCGGCGGCGCGGTGACCTTGTTCCTTCTTGCCTACCTCACCTACGCGCTCATCCGCCCAGAGCGCTTCTGACCGGCACGCGGAGACCCATCATGACCATAAATGGCTGGATACAGATCCTCGTCTTTTGCGGGATCCTGCTTTTGCTCGTGAAGCCGCTCGGCGGCTATATTTTCCGCGTCTTCAGCGGCGACCGTACCTTGCTGTCGCCGGTGCTCGTCCCCATCGAGCGCGGGCTCTATCGTCTCGCCGGAACGAGCGAGAAGGGGGAGCAGCACTGGGCCGTCTACGCGACCGGCATGCTGCTCTTCAATCTCGCCGGCTTCCTCGTCCTTTATGCGCTGCAGCGGCTGCAGGGCGCCCTGCCCTACAACCCCGCGGGCATGGCGGCGGTCGAGCCCGGCCTCGCCTTCAACACGGCCGTCAGCTTCGTCACCAACACCAACTGGCAGAACTATGGCGGCGAAAGCACGATGTCCTACCTCGTGCAGATGGCCGGCCTCACCGTCCAGAACTTCGTCTCGGCCGCCACCGGCATTGCCATCGCCATTGCGCTCATCCGCGGCTTCGCCCGCGCGTCCGGCAAGTCGATCGGCAATTTCTGGGTCGATCTGACCCGCTGCATGCTCTACGTGCTCCTGCCGATTTGCGTCGTGCTGACGCTTGCCTATGTCTGGCTGGGCATCCCGCAGACGCTCGGTCCGTATGTCGACGCCACCACGCTGGAAGGCGCCAAGCAGACCATCGCGCTCGGGCCGGTTGCCTCGCAAATCGCCATCAAGATGCTCGGCACCAATGGCGGCGGCTTCTTCAACGCCAACGCCGCGCATCCTTTCGAGAACCCGGACGCGATCTCCAACCTGATCCAGATGCTGTCGATCTTCGCGATCGGCGCCGCTCTCACCAACGTCTTCGGTCGCATGGTCGGCAACCAGCGCCAGGGCTGGGCGATCCTTGCCTCGATGGGTGTGCTGTTCCTCGTTGGCGTCGCCGTCTGCTACTGGGCGGAAGCCGCCGGCAACCCGCTGGTCCATGCGCTTGGCATCGACGGCGGCAACATGGAAGGCAAGGAGACGCGCTTCGGCATCGCCGCGTCGGCGCTTTTCGCGGTCATCACCACGGCTGCCTCCTGCGGCGCCGTCAACGCCATGCATGACAGCTTCACCGCACTCGGCGGCATGATCCCGCTCATCAACATGCAGCTCGGCGAAGTCATCGTCGGCGGCGTCGGCGCCGGCTTCTACGGCATCCTGATGTTCGTCGTCGTCGCTGTGTTCGTCGCCGGCCTGATGGTTGGCCGCACGCCGGAATATCTCGGCAAGAAGATCGAGGCCAAGGAGGTCAAGATGGCGATGCTTGCCATCCTGTGCCTGCCGCTGACGATGCTGATCTTCACGGCCATCGCCGTTGTCCTGCCGAGCGCCGTGGCCTCGATGGCCAATGGCGGCCCGCACGGCTTCACCGAGGTGCTCTATGCCTATACCTCGGCGGCCGCTAACAACGGCTCGGCTTTCGGCGGCCTCTCCGGCAACACGCCCTGGTACAACATCACGCTGGGCCTCGGCATGCTGATGGGCCGTTTCCTGGTCATCATCCCGGCTTTGGCCATTGCCGGCTCGCTGGCCGCCAAGAAGACGGTGCCCGCCTCCGCCGGCACCTTCCCGACCGACGGCACGCTGTTCGTAGGCCTCCTGGTCGGCGTCATCATCATCGTCGGCGGCCTCACCTTCTTCCCGTCGCTCGCCGTCGGTCCGATCGTCGAGCATTTGGCGATGATCCATGGACAGACCTTCTGAGATGATCATGCCCCGCTTCAACGACATACGCCGGAACGACCGTCACCAGACCGGTGACGGGGCGCCCGACAACGGAAGGGACGAGAAGCCTCGTCCTTTCCCGACGCTTTCAACCTTCCTCGGCATGGCCGCCGTGCTGTTCGTGCTGTGGCTGCTGGCCACCGGCCTTCCGCACTTGTTCCCAAAGACCGAACAGCCGGCGCCGTCCAACATCACCGACACTGGAGTCTCGAAATGAGCCAGTCCAAATCCGCGAGCATTCTGGATGCCCGCATCCTCATACCCGCCATTGCTGGCGCCTTCCGCAAGCTTGATCCGCGCACCCTGGTCAAGAATCCGGTGATGTTCGTCGTCGCGGTCGTCTCGCTGCTCACCACCGTGCTTTTCATCCGCGACCTCATCACCGGCGGCGGCGATCTCGGTTTCACGCTGCAGATCATCATCTGGCTGTGGTTCACCGTGCTGTTCGCCAATTTCGCCGAGGCCGTAGCCGAGGGCCGTGGCAAGGCGCAGGCCGATTCGCTGCGCAAGGCGCGCACCGAGACCCAGGCCAAGCTGCTCGCCAATGGCGATCGCTCGAAGTTCAAGATGGTGCCGGGCACCAGCCTGAAGGTCGGCGACATCGTGCTGGTCGAGGCCGGCGACATCATCCCCTCCGACGGGGAGGTGATCGAAGGCGTGGCCTCGGTCAACGAAGCGGCGATCACCGGCGAATCCGCGCCCGTCATCCGTGAATCGGGCGGCGACCGTTCGGCCGTCACCGGCGGCACCCAGGTCCTGTCCGACTGGATCCGCGTGCGCATCTCGGCCGCGTCGGGCCAGACCTTCCTCGACCGCATGATCTCGCTGGTCGAGGGCGCGGAGCGCCAGAAGACGCCGAACGAGATCGCGCTCAACATCCTCTTGGTCGGCATGACGCTGATCTTCGTGCTGGCGACCGCGACCATCCCGAGCTTCGCCGCCTATTCGGGCGGCTATATCTCGGTGACGATCCTCGTTGCCCTGTTCGTCACGCTGATCCCTACCACCATCGGCGCGTTGCTGTCGGCCATCGGCATCGCCGGCATGGACCGCCTGGTGCGCTTCAACGTGCTTGCCATGTCCGGCCGCGCCGTCGAAGCCGCCGGCGATGTCGACACGCTGCTGCTCGACAAGACCGGCACCATCACGCTCGGCAACCGCCAGGCGACCGAGTTCCGACCGGTCAAGGGCGTCACCGAGCAGGACCTGGCCAATGCTGCCCAGCTTGCATCGCTGGCCGACGAGACGCCGGAAGGCCGCTCGATCGTCGTGCTGGCCAAGGAGAAATACGCCATCCGCGCCCGCGACATGGCAACCTTGCATGCCACCTTCGTGCCCTTCACCGCGCAGACCCGCATGAGCGGCGTCGACATCGACGGCTCGTCGGTGCGCAAGGGCGCGGTCGATGCGGTGCTCAATCACGTGAACCAGGCGACCGTCGCCGCCCACGGCGCGCGTCCGACGACCGAAACCATCCGCGACCTGCAGGCCATCGCCGACGAGATCGCCAACGCCGGCGGCACGCCGCTGGCGGTCGAGCGCGACGGGCGCCTGCTCGGCGTCGTCCACCTCAAGGACATCGTCAAGGGCGGTATCCGCGAGCGTTTCGCCGAGCTGCGCAAGATGGGCATCCGCACGGTGATGATCACCGGCGACAACCCGCTGACGGCCGCCGCCATCGCTGCCGAAGCCGGCGTCGACGACTTCCTCGCCCAGGCGACTCCCGAGAACAAGCTGTCGCTGATCCGCGAGGAGCAGGCCAAGGGCAAGCTGGTCGCCATGTGCGGCGACGGCACCAACGACGCGCCGGCGCTCGCCCAGGCCGATGTCGGCGTCGCCATGAACACCGGCACGGTCGCCGCGCGCGAAGCCGGCAACATGGTCGACCTCGACAGCGACCCGACCAAGCTGATCGAGATCGTCGAGATCGGCAAGGCGCTGTTGATGACGCGCGGCTCGCTGACGACCTTCTCGATCGCCAACGACGTGGCTAAGTACTTCGCCATCATCCCGGCGATGTTCGCGGTCTTCTACGTCGCGCCCGGGCAGAAAACCGGACCGCTGCAGGCGCTCAACATCATGCATCTGGCGACGCC
This sequence comes from Mesorhizobium sp. BH1-1-5, assembly GCF_020165615.1. Classification (NCBI taxonomy): domain Bacteria; kingdom Pseudomonadati; phylum Pseudomonadota; class Alphaproteobacteria; order Hyphomicrobiales; family Phyllobacteriaceae; genus Mesorhizobium; species Mesorhizobium sp. BH1-1-5. The sequence continues at coordinate 229,025 of NZ_JAIUIM010000009.1, read as the reverse complement.
GCAGAGCGCCATCCTGTCGGCCATCATCTTCAACGCACTGATCATCGTCGCGCTGATCCCGTTGTCGCTGAAAGGCGTGAAGTATCGCGCCATCGGCGCCGGTTCGCTGCTCACCCGCAACCTGCTGGTCTACGGCCTCGGCGGCATCGTCGTGCCGTTCGTCGGCATCAAGGCGATCGACCTGATCGTCACGGCCCTCGGCCTCGCATAAGGATTTATCCCGATGTTCAAGCAACTCAGACCCGCTTTTGTCATGATCGTCTTCTTCACGGCGCTGGCCGGCCTCGTCTATCCGATCGGCATGACCGGCATCGCCCAGGCACTGTTTCCCAACCAGGCCAATGGCAGCCTGATCGTCAAGGACGGCAAGGTGATCGGTTCCAGCCTGATCGGCCAGGCCTTCGCCAATGACCGCTATTTCCACGGCCGGCCGTCGGCAGCCGGCAATGGCTACGACGCCAGTTCCTCCGGCGGTGCCAATCTCGGCCCGACCAATCCGAAGCTCATCGACCGCGTCAAGGGCGACGCCGAGAAGCTGAAGGCCGAAAACCCGAACGCGCCGGTGCCGATGAACCTCGTCACCACCTCCGGCAGCGGCCTCGATCCCGACATCAGCCCCGACGCCGCCTATTTCCAGGTGGCGCGCGTCGCCAAGGCCCGCGGCGTGGACGAGGCCAAGGTCAAGACGCTCGTCGACAGCCATGTCGAGGATCGCGAGCTTGGCGTCCTCGGCGAACCTGTGGTCAACGTTCTGGCGCTGAACCTTGCGCTGGACGAGCTGAAATAATCCGCTCCGCGCCGGGGATCGACCCGACCCCGGGCGCAATTCATGATTGGACCTGATGCCGGACGACAGGACCGACCCCGCGAACCGCCCCTCTCCCGACGCGCTGCTGGAGCATGCCGAGCGCGAGGGCCGCGGCCGGCTGCGCATATTTCTTGGCGCCGCGCCCGGCGTCGGCAAGACCTACGAGATGCTGATGGCGGGCCGTGCCCGCCGCGCCGACGGCATCGATGTGGTGATCGGCATCGTCGAGACGCACGGCCGCAAGGAGACCCAGGCCCTGGTCGACGGCTATGAGCTGATCCCGCGCCGCCTGGTCGACTATCGCGGCCAGACTCTCGAAGAGATGGACATCGACGCCATCCTCAAGCGGCGCCCCGCCCTCGTCCTGGTCGACGAGCTCGCCCACACCAACGCGCCCGGCAGCCGGCATCCCAAACGCTATCTCGACGTGCAGGAGATCCTGGCGCAAGGCATCGACGTCTACACCACGCTCAACATCCAGCATGTCGAAAGCCTGAACGACGTCGTCGCCCAGATCACGCGCGTCAGGGTGCGCGAGACGGTTCCCGATTCTATCATCGACGAGGCCGACGACATCGAGGTCATCGACCTCACCCCCAACGACCTGATCAAACGCCTGCAGGACGGCAAGGTCTATTTCCCCAACACCGCGCAGCGCGCCATCGAGAACTATTTTTCGCCGGGCAATCTGACGGCGCTGCGCGAGCTGGCGCTGCGCCGCACCGCGCAGCGCGTCGACGAGCAGCTGCTCAACCACATGCAGTCGCACGCCATTCCCGGGCCGTGGGCGGCGGGCGAGCGGGTTCTCGTCTGCGTCGACTCGCAACCTGGCGGAGCGGCCCGCATCCGCTATGCGCGCCGGCTGGCCGACCGGTTGCGCGCGCGCTGGACGGCGCTGCATGTCGACACGCCGCGCCTCGCCGGCCTGTCCGAGGAGGATAAGGACCGCCTGGCCAGGAACCTGCGTCTCGCCGAGCAGCTCGGCGCCGAGATCGCCACCATTCCCGGCCAGAATGTCGCCCAGGACATCGTGCGCCACGCGACGGCGAACAACTTCACCCATATCGTCATCGGCAGGCCGACCCGTTCGCGCTGGCGCGAGCTGATCGAGGGCTCGCTCACCTATGATCTGATCCGCAACGCGGGCGACATCAGCGTCCATGTCATTTCGGGCGCCGAGCGCGATGGCGACGCGCCGTCGGCGCGGGTGAAAGCCGCGCCCGAGCAGAAACCTTTCCAGATCTGGCCCTATCTGTTCTCGACGGCCTATGTCGCCGGCGCGCTGGCCGTAAGCTCGATCCTCGACCAGTTCCTCGACGTGCGCAACCTCGCCAGCGTCCTGCTTCTGGCGGTGCTGACCGCGGCCGTGACCTTCGGGCTCTGGCCGGCGCTCTATGCCTGTTTCCTCAGCGCCCTTGCCTTCAACTTCTTCTTCCTCGAGCCGCGCTACACGCTGACGATCAGGGATCCGGAAAGCATCGTGGCCTTCACCGTCTTCCTCGTCGTCGCCGTGATCGCCAGCAATCTGACGGCGCGCGTGCAGCGCCAGGCGGTCGCGGCGCGCTCGCGGGCGCGCGCCACCGAGGACATCTATTCCTTCTCCAAGAAGCTCGCCGGCGCCGGCACGCTCGACGACGTGCTGTGGGCCACCGCCTTCCAGATCGCTTCGATGCTGAAAGTCCGCGTCGTGCTGCTTTTGCCGGAAAACGGCACCATCACCGTCAAGGCCGGCTATCCGCCGGACGACACCCTGGCCGAGGCCGATATCGCGGCCGCCCGCTGGGCCTGGGAGCATAACCGCGCCGCCGGCCGCGGCGCCGACACCTTGCCTGGCGCAAAACGTCTCTATCTGCCCTTGCGAACGGGGCGGACCGCGATCGGCGTGGTCGGCCTCGACAACGACAAGCAAGGGCCGCTGCTGACGCCCGAGCAGCAGCGCCTGCTCGACGCTTTGGCCGACCAGGCTGCGGTCGCCATAGAACGCGTCCAGCTCGTCGCCGATGTCGACCGCGCCAGGCTCGCCGCCGAAGCCGACCGGCTGCGCTCGGCGCTGCTCACCTCCATCTCGCATGACCTCAAGACGCCGCTTGCCGCGATCATGGGCGCGGCCGGCACGCTGAAGGAATTCGCGCCGGCGCTGCCGGAGAAGGATCGCGCCGAGCTCCTGTCGACAGTTGTGAGCGAGTCCGAGCGGCTGAACCGCTTCATCGCCAACCTGCTCGACATGACCAGGATCGAGTCGGGCGCGATGGAGCCGAATTACGCGCTGCATTATGTCGGCGACGTCGTCGGCTCGGCGCTGAACCGGGCGCAGAAGATCACCGCCGAGCACAAGATAGAGACCGACATTCCGGCCGACCTGCCGATGCTGCGGCTCGACCCTGTTTTGTTCGAGCAGGCGCTGTTCAACCTCCTCGACAACGCCGCCAAATACGCCTCGCCCGGCTCGGCCATCCGGCTGCAGGCCTGGGTCGACAACAGCGCCGTCATCCTGCAGGTGATGGATGAGGGACCGGGCATCCCGCCCGACGACCTGGAGCGGATATTCGACACCTTCTACCGCGTGCGCAAGCGCGACCAGGTGCGCGCCGGCACCGGTCTCGGCCTGTCGATCAGCCGCGGCTTCATCGAGGCGATGGGCGGCACGATCGCGGCGGCCAACCGCACCGACCGTCCGGGCGCGATCTTCACCATCCGCATGCCGGTGCCGGCCGACTTGCCGGCGCTCGGCGCACCCCTTACGGACGACGCGGCATGACAAACCAGACCGTCTCCATATTGGTCGTCGACGACGAGCCGCCGATCCGCAAATTGCTGCGCGTCGGCCTCGGCAGCCAGGGCTATGCGGTCTCCGAGGCGCCGAACGCCAAGGCGGCGCTCGAACTCATGCAGACCGAGCGGCCAGATCTCATCCTGCTCGATCTCGGCCTGCCCGGCATCACCGGCCTCGAGCTGCTCGGCAAATGGCGCGGCGACGGCCTCGACATTCCCGTCGTCATCCTGTCCAGCCGCACCGACGAGGCCGGCATCGTTTCGGCACTCGAGCTCGGCGCCGACGACTACGTGACCAAGCCCTTCGGCATGAACGAGCTGGTCGCGCGCATCCGCGTGGCGCTGCGTCACAAATTCCAGCAGCAGGGCGAGAAGCCGGTATTCCATACCGGCGACCTCTCCGTCGATCTGGTGAAGCGCATCGTCAAGGTCGAGGGCAAGGAAGTGAAATTGTCGCCCAAGGAATACGACATCCTGCGCATGCTGGTGCAGTATGCCGGCAAGGTGCTGACGCATCAGTTCCTGATGAAGCAGATCTGGAACGACTCGACGGACGTCCAGTATCTGAGAGTCTACGTGCGCCAGCTGCGGCAGAAGATCGAAAAGACGCCGGACCAGCCGCGCTACATCATCACCGAGACGGGAGTGGGGTACCGTTTGCGCGAGGTTGAGTAGCTGACGCAAACCGCTGTGGTTGGCCGAAGCATCTCAAGGTCGTCATCCCCAGGCGAAGCAGGAGCGAAGCTCCGTCGCGGAGACCCTGGGATCCATTCCGTGACTTTTGCCGTGGAGTGCAGCGGAACAGAATTCTGCACCGTCGCGGCGCATCGAGGTCACGGAATGGATCCTCGGGTCTGCGCCGCGTCGCTTCGCTCCTTGCTTCGCCCGTGGATGACGAAGCGTTCAGCGTTTCGGCAAATCGGCAGGGGTAGAGCCGCCAAGAGACATCAGCCGGCTGGTCTCCAGCGAACTAATCCGCCGACAAATCCGCCGTCCGCGCCAGCGCGCTTCCAAAACCGTTGAGCGAGATGGTGAAGGAGATCGGCTGCGTCGTGTCCGCCGCGATGGCGTTGATCTTCAACGTGGTGCCGTTCTGCAGGAGCGGCGTGGTGTCGGCATCGAATGTCACCGGCACAAGGCAACCGACCGCCTGGCAGGTGTTGAACTGCAGCGTGCCGTCCAGCTTCTTGTCGTCGATCTCGAGCGAAATGCCGTTGGCGAGCGCAAGCCCGAAGGGCAGCGCCAGCGTGCCGGCGGCGTCCTGGCCGGTCTTGGTCGTCAATTCGATCGCCAGCAGCCGCTGGCCGCTCTGCTTGTTGAACTGCTGATGCGACAGGCTGCAGACCTTGTTGGTGCCGGTGACCTGGCAGTTGACCGTCCAGTCGCCATGCGTTTCCGACAGCGCCGAGGCGCCACCCGGCAGTTGCGGCTTGGCCGCCGCGTCGGCGGGCTGAGCGGCCGCGGGCGCCACCTTGTCGCCCTTGTTCTGCGCGGCAAATCCCGCCGCCGGCACACCGGCAATGCAGGCGGCTGCCAGCATCGCCGCGAGATACGCGTACTTCGTCTTCATGACATCCCTTCTTGGCCGCCGCCCCGCGTCAGCTAGAAGCTGACTTTCAGAGACGCGCTGACCGCGTTCTGCTTGACCGTTTCCCCGAAGGCGCCGTTGTACCTGACCGCCAACCCGACGCCGTTGACGCCATTGAGCTCCAGCCCGGCGCCGACCCGATAGAGCGGCGAATCGATAGCTTCCGTCAAGTGCAATGCCGGGTTGCCGGGCAGATTCTCGGCGGCGGCAAAACGCCCCTCGATCTCCCACTGCTTGGTGGAGAACTCGACGCCGGCCTTTCCGTAGATGCGGAAGCTGGCGATATCGCTGACCGGGATGTCGGCCCCGACTTCCAGCGCCGGTGTCACGGCATAGAACATGTTGTCGCTGCCGTCGAAGCTGAAGGCAGCGACCGAGCCCTCCTCCTTGCCGGAGACGTCGAGCCAGCGCGCGTCGAACTGGATTGTCGGCTGCAGGTAGAAAGCGCCCATCTGACGCGTCATGCCGACCCGCGCCGAACCGCTGAACTGGGAGGTATCCTGCTTGTAGGTGACGCTGTTGCCGATGCCGTCGAGCAGTTCCTCGGGCAAATAGACACCGTCCAGCGTCTCGCCGGGAATGAAGCCGACCTGATCGATATGGGTGTCGCGCTCGCCCCTGAAGGAGCCGGTGCCGCCGCCGACCGCGACGTCGACGAAGTAGTTGTTGTTCTCGTACTTCGCCAGAGCATAGGCCTGCCAGGATTCGCCTTTTGTGTCCGACAGCTCGTCGCCGTTGAAGCCGATCTTGGAATCGTACTCGGTGCGGCCGATTGTGGCGCCCAGCGACCAATTGTGCCCGACCTCGGCGATGCCGCCCAGCGACATGGTCTTCAACGTATCGTTCCGGCTGGTGGTGCCGGCCCCGGCATCCCGGCTGTATTCGGCCTGCGGGGTGATCGTGCCCCAGATGCAGCGGCCGTCGATATTCTTGTAGGCCGCGACGCCAGTGCATTCATGCGCCTGGTCGAGCATGGTGTCGGTGGCGCGGTTGATCATGTCGAAGGTGTGCACGGCATAGTGCGGCGTCAGTCGCGTCAGCGCCGCGCCCAGCTCCGCGTCGGTCTGCGAGAACCGCAGCATGTTGATCAGCCGCGCCATCGGATTGTCCGGGCTCGAGGCGGCCTCGACGTCGTCGAGATACTGCGCCATCTGGAACACACCCGGATCCGTCGTGCCGGAGCCCGGATCCTGCGCCAGTTCGAGGAATGTCGGGTTGTCGGCGTAGAGCACCAGGTCGGTGCCGTTGTCGACTCGGGTCAGGAAGTTGAAGCCGACCGCCGGATGCAGCGTCTGCGCCGTGATGCCGGAATCGGTCATCGCCGAGCCCGACGCCAGGGTATACTGGGTGAACAGCTTGTCGATCGACAGGAAGTTGAGCGGCGCTGTCCCGTCGAAGTCGCCGGTTTCGGTCAGGACGAGCTTGTCGGTGATCTGGTTGTTGAGGTCGATATCGGTGACGAAGGAGCCGGTATCGTCCTGGGTCCAGCCGCCGGTGACGTCGATCGTCGCCACCACGCCGATGCCCTGATTGGTCATCAGGCCCTGGTTCTTGAACAATCCGCCGGCGCCGAGATTGATCGATTTCAGACCGACAAACGAGGAATCGGCGAAATTGTCGAACTCGTTGAGGCCGCCGCCGAGATCGACATTGCCGATCACCCGGCCAAGGCCGACGGTGCTCTTCTTGTTCTTGAAAGTCTCGTTGCCCGACGTGCCGGTGACCGCGAGCGGGCTGAACTGGTCGAGCAGCGATTCCAGGATCGCATCGTCCGGCACGACCGGACCGGGTGCCAGTAGCGAGGCGCTGAAGGCTGTCAGTTTCGATTGCTGGATCGAGAAGGTGGGCGTCGCGCCCATCGCGTAAAGCAGGCTGTTGTTGTTGACGGTGTTGTCCTGTCCGCCCACCACCATGACGGCGACGCCGGTGTTGGCACCGCCGATCGTGTACTGGCCCTGCAGGTCCATGGTGATGTTGCCCTTGGTGCCCTGCGCCGTGCTCTCGCCATAGGCCGCCACCGAATCGGCGCCCTGCGCGAACAGGCTGCCGCCGGCGGTCAGATGGACAAGGTTGGAGTTGCCCTGGCCGGTCGCGCTCTGGCCGAACATCGCATAGGAGCTCGCGCCCTTCACCCAGACCTGGCTGTCGGTGCTGGCCGTCGCCGCCGCCGCGTCGCCGATGCCGCCTTGCGAGCCGGCGGCCGACTGGTTCATGTCGAGCGAGGAATTGCCGCCCGCGCCGCCACCGCCGCCGACTGCCTGGGCGACGATGCCGTGCGCGCGGTCGCCATCGGTCTCGATCGCCCCCGACTGGATGATGGTGACCGTGCCGCCGGTGCCCTTGGTGCCGCCCGGCGTGTTGAAGCCGATGGCGTTCGGCCCGCCGCCATCGTCATCGGCGCCGAAGCGGCCGAACCCCGCGCCGCCGAAACCGCCGCCGCCGCCGACCGACTGAGCGATGATGGCGATGGAATCCTTGCCGTGGGTTATGATCTCGCCGGTGCGCTTGACCGTGACATTGCCGCCGTCCCCGCCGTCCCCGCCGAGACCGCCGATGGCCAACGCATTGGATGTCTTGCCGCTGGCATCGCCGCCATAACCGCCGCCGCCGCCGATCGACTGCGCGACAACGCCATGCGCGCGCTCACCAAACGTCTCGATCAAGCCTGATACGGTAACTTCAACCTGGCCGCCATTGCCGCCGCGGCCGCCGAAGCCGCCGATCTGCAGGGCGAAGGCACTGTCTCCCGCCGCATCGCTCGAAACCGTGCCGCCATAGCCGCCACCGCCGCCGATCGACTGCGCGAAGATACCGATCGCGCCGTCCTTGTTGGTCGTGATCACGCCGTCATTAGTGACGATCACGTGGCCACCATCCGCGCCCACGCCGGCAGGCAAGGAAACGCCTAAGGCAAGCACCTGGCCGCCGACCTTGGTGTCGCCATCGGTCGCATTGGCGGCCGCACCGGAAGCGCCGCCGCCGCCGCCGACCGACTGCGCGAAGATGCCGTGCGAAAGATAGCCGTACGTGGTGATCTCGCCATGGTTCTCGACCGTGACGTCGCCGCCCTTGCTGCCTGCGCCGCCGATGCCGCCGATGGAGAGGCTCACCGACACGTCCTCGGCGGCACCTGTCGTCGTCGAGCCGCTGCCGGCCGCGCCGCCGCCGCCGCCGATCGACTGGGCGAAGATGCCGTAGGAATTGTCGCCGTTGGTTTGGATGACGCCGCTCGAGTTGTTGATCACATGGACGAACTTGCCGACGCCGCCATGGCCGCCGAGCCCGCCGAGCGATGCCGCGATCGAAACCTTGGCGTCCGCGGATGTCGAGGCCGCCGCACCGCCGACGCCGCCGCTACCGCCGATCGACTGCGCCATGATGCCGTGCGAGTTGGCCATGTCGGTTTCGATGATGCCGCTGTTGGTGACATGCACCTCGCCGCCGTCGCCGCCGCCGGCGCCCAGCCCGCCCATCGAGAACTTGACGTCGACCGTGCCGCCGTCGCTGCCGGTGCTTTTTCCCGCGCCGCCTGAACCGCCGCCGCCGCCGATCGACTGCGCGAAGACGCCGATCGAGTTCTCCTGCTTGGTCCAGATGACGCCGTTCGAATTGTTGGTGACTTCGACCAGGGCGCCGTTGCCTGCGCTGCCGCCGCCACCGGCGATGGCGCCGCCGATGGCGTATTCGGCCGTGGCGCCGGCCGAAGCCGAGCCGCCGACACCGCCGCCGCCGCCGATCGAGCTGGCGCTGATGCCGTAGGAGAAAGCGCCGTCGGTGATGATCCAGTTGTTGTTGGTGACGGAGACCTGGCCGCCATCGCCGGCAGTGCCGCCGGGAAGGGCGAGAGCCACGCCGATCGAAACCGAGGTCGAGCCTTCATCGCCGGAGCCGATATCCCCGCCTACGGTTTCGTCCGAAGCCGACGCGGCGCCCGCGGCGCCGCCGCCGCCGCCGACCGACATCGCCATGATGCCGGTGGAGCCGAAGCCCGAGGTGAGGATGATGCCGGTGTTGTTGACCGTGACCTTCATCGCGTTGGCCGCGCCGCCGCCGGAGCCAGCAAGACCCATGTTGACGCTGACGCTGGTCTGGCTGGTGCCGCCGATATTGTAGGACTTGGCCGTGCTGGAACCGCCGATACCGCCGCCGCCGCCGATCGACTGCGCCATGATGCCCGACGAGAAAGCGCCGGTCGTGGTCAGATTGCCCGAATTGATGACATCGACCGTGTTGCCGAAGCCGCCTGTGCCGCCACCGCCGCCCATGGCGAAATTGGCGGTCACATTGACGCCCTCACCACCGCCGAGGGTGGCCGAACCGCCGGTGCTGGTGCCACCATTGCCGCCGCCGCCGCCGATCGACTGCGCCACGATCGCGCTGGAGGAATCGCCCTCGGTGGAGACGGTCATCGCATTGTTGACATGGACGTCGCCGGCGCTGTTGCATTTGGTCGGGTCGTTGTCGATGCAGCCGCCGCCCTTGCCGCCGATGTTGACGGTCGCCGCCACCGTCACGCTGTTGCCGTAGCCGCCGGCGCCGCCAAACGTGTCACCGCCATTGCCGCCGCCGCCGCCGATCGACTGCGCCAGTATGCCGACCGCCTGGAAGCCTTTGGTCACGATCTGGCCGCCGCCGACCAGGCCGGTTTCCACGGTGACCTTGTTGCCCTGGCCGCCATTGCCGCCGCTGCCGCCGATGGCGACGCCGACATTGATCGTGACCTCGTCGCTGACCGCGCCGGCAATCGACGTGGCGCGGCCGCCATTGCCGCCACCGCCGCCGATCGACTGCGCCACGATGCCGCCGGAACCGTCCGCGTCTGTCAGCGATACGATCTTGCCGTTGGCCTTGACGAACACCTCGCCGCCCGAACCGCCATTGCCGCCGCTGCCGCCGACGGTCACCGCCACGGCCGCGGACGCATAGAGCCCGGCGCTGAAGGCGCCGGCGACGGCCTTGCCGCCATTGCCGCCGCCGCCGCCGATGGCCTGCGCTATGATGCCCTTGGCGCCCATGCCGCTGACGGTGATGTCGCCGGTATGGTCGACCGTGACCTTCATGGCGTCGCGGCCGACGCCGCCATCGCCGCCAACAGCGACGCCGACGCCGACAAAGGCGCCGACCGACACCGCGCCGGCATTGCCGCCATTGCCGCCACCGCCGCCGACCGATTGCGCCATGATGCCGTGGGCAAGATCGCCCTTGGTGGTGATGTTGGCGGTATTGGTGACCTCGACCTCGGCGCCATTGCCGCCGCCGCCGCCCTTGCCGCCGACGCCGACCGCGGTGAACAGGCCGCCGGCCCCCGCCAGGCCACCGTCGCCGCCGCCACCGCCGATGGCCTGGGCCAGGATGCCGACCGACAGGTCGTCATTGGTCTTGATCACGCCCGAATTGATCACCGTGACCTTCATGGCGCTGCCGCCGTCTTTCGCCGCGCCGCCGACCGCGAGTGAAGGCCCGCCGACCGCGATCGAGAAGCCGCCCGAGCCGCCGCCGCCGCCGATCGACTGCGCCTGGATGCCGTGCGACTGGACGCCGTCCGTGGTGATGTCGGCGCCGTTGGTGACGTCGACGGTGTTGCCATTGCCGCCGCCGGCGCCGTTGCCGGCGATGCCGACATTGAGCGAGAGGCTGCCGGCTATGCTGCCGCCGCCCGTGCCGCCGCCGCCGCCCACCGACTGGGCGAGGATGCCGGTCGAATGGTCCTTCATCGTGTGGATGGTGCCGTCGTCGATATCGACCGTCACGGTGTTCGATGCACCCGCCGCTCCGCCCTTGCCGCCGACACCGACCGAAGCGCCGGCGGCCAGGTTGAACGAGAAGCCGCCATTGCCGCCGCCGCCGCCGATCGACTGCACGACGAGGCCGGCCGAATTCACTTCATGCGTGGTGATGGTGGTGCTTGCGGAGTGGTATTCGACGGCGCCCGCGCCGCCGCCGCCGGCCCCGCTCCCGCCGACGCCGACGGTGATGCCGGCGCTGAGACCGATGACGCCGCCGCCATTGCCGCCGCCGCCGCCGATCGACTGCACGATGATGCCGGCCGAGCGCTCGCCGAAGGTCTCGACCGAGCCGTTATAGGTGGTGTGCACGTCGACGCCCGCGCCCGCGGCGCCGGCGCCGCCGCCGATACCTACCGTCGCAGCAACCGCAAACGTTCCAGCGAACCCTCCATTACCGCCGCCGCCGCCGATCGACTGAACGATCAGGCCCGTCGAGTCCGCGCCATGCGTGATGATGGTTTGATTGCCGCCGTCGGGCGTCCGGAAAAACACCTGGCCGCCATCGCCGCCTTTGCTGCCGGAGCCGCCGACCCCGACGCTGGCGCCCAAACTGCCTGCTGCCGAGAACCCGCCATTGCCGCCGCCACCGCCGATCGATTGCGCGATGATGCCGGCCGAACGCTGCTGCTGGGTTTCGACCTTGCCGCCGCTGGTGACATCGATTTTCTTGCCGACGCCGCCGGCCGAACCTTGTCCGCCGACCCCGACCGCGGCCAGGCCCGCACCGCTGAGCGCGAAACCGCCGTTGCCGCCGCCGCCACCCACGGATTGAGCCAGGATACCGGTGGAATCGCTGCCGTTCGTGTTCACCGTCGCATTGGCGATCTTGTAGGTGACTTCGCCACCGTCGCCGCCCGCCGCGCCGCTGCCGCCGACGGCCACGGAAACGAAAGCCCCGGCTGCTATGCTTCCTCCGCCGTTGCCGCCGCCGCCGCCGACCGACTGGGCCAGGATGCCGACAGCCGAACTGCCGTGAGTGGAGACGCTTGCGCCGGCGCCCGCCTGATTGACGTTCACGGCACCGCCATTGCCGCCCGTGCCGCCACCGCCGCCGATGGCGACCGCTATGTTCGAAAGCGCCGCGGCCCCATAGCCGCCATTGCCGCCGCCGCCGCCGACCGATTGCGCGAGCACGCCATGGGCGCCATCGCCGCTGCCGTCGGCGCCCGTCGTGATCGTGCCGCCGACATTGGCTGTGACCGTGCCGCCGATGCCGCCACCGCCGGCCGTGCCACCGATCGAAACGATGCCGGCCGCACCGCCTCCGTCACCACCGCCGCCGCCGACCGATTCCACCAGCATGCCGATGGCGCCGGTGCCGTTGGTCTCGATCTTGCCGTCGTTCGTTCCCGTCGCCGAGCCGCCATCGTTGCCGGCTGCGCCGGCACCGCCGCCGCCGAACAGGCCGAACGCGCCGCCGCCACCACCACCGCCGCCGCCGACCGACTGGACGACCAGGCCGCTGGCGAAATCACCCCGGGTGGTGATGCTGCCGGTGCTGGTATTGGTGCCCTCGACCGTCCCTCCGATCGTCGCGGCGCCGCCATTGCCGCCTTCGGATATGATGCCGAGACCGCCTTTGCCATTGCCGCCATTGCCGCCGGCGGAACGAACCAGCATGCCGTAGGAGAACGTCCCCGACGTGTCGATCAAACCGGCGTTGCTGGCGGAAGCGCTGCCGCCCGAGGCGCCGTTGCCGCCATTGCCACCAGCGCCGATCACTGCTGCGTCGAAATCGCCACCCTGCCCGCCATTGCCGCCGCTCGCATCGACATAGATACCGTAGGACGAGTTGCCCGTGGTGGTGACCGAGCTGGTGGCCGACGCGGTGGCGCTGGCCGTGCCGCCGGCACCGCCATTGCCCGCGTCTCCGGATTCCGCGGTTGTTGACGGCGCTGCGCCGCCACCGTCGCCACCCCGGCCTCCGATGGCCGTCGCAACTATTCCGCTGTGACTGTCGCCGGTCGTGGAAAGGTCCGCATTGTTGGTGATGTCGACAGTGCCGCCATGGCCGCCATTTCCGCCCTCGCCGCCGTTCGTATGAATAGGAGTGCCGAAACCGCCATATCCGCCATTGCCGCCTTTGCCGCCATTGGCGGTTCCGACATAGGCCGACGCACCCACATTGAGCTGGTCTGCATTGTTGGTGTCGTTGACGGCGCCGCCATCGCCGCCATTGACGCCGTCCTCGTCATAACCGCCAGGGCCGCGATTGGGCGCGTCGGCTCCATTCTGATTGATCACGACTTGAGCCTGAGCGGAATGCAGGCCGGGAAGCCCGGCCAGGGCCGTCGCGCCGAGCAAAAAACCGAGACGGCCCGCCAGGACTGCGGTCCGGCCGATACTCAGGTTGAAATCGCCGGCTTCTGTAGCCCCCCTAGCCCGAGGCTGATGATCCGCAACGCACAACGCGCATTGCGCACCCTGCTTTGAAAACAAAGCCATGCCACCCCATCCCCGTCGTGATCGCGCTCACCACCCTTAAGTCAGCGCCACGTCCCCTTTGCGGCTTGCAGGCCGCGTCATGCCCGTCCAAGTGGATACACCCCCCGGTTGCTGAGTGGTGCCTTTTTTAGGATATCCTAACTTTTCGGTTGTGGAACCCAAAAACTTACGTAAGGGACACTGACCAAATCGCACGGCGTTTGCCAGTCGTCATATGACGGCAATCGCGCGGCTTCCGTGAACCGCATCACGTTTGGCGGTCACCCATGGCGTTATGGCCCGCGCGCACTATATGAAAAGCATGGTTTTTCGTATGGGAGCCGCGTGGATGCTTCGTCACACTCTGGCTGTTCTGGCAGGCGCCGTGCTGGCGGCCGCGGTTTCTCCGATTGCGCCGTCTTATGCGCAGATCGTCATCCCGACAAATCGCAACGCATTGGTGCAGCAGAACGAGCTGCAGCAGTTGCAGAACCGGTTGCAGCGGCAGCAATACCAGCAGCAGCAGCAAATCTATCGCGAGCTCGATCGCCCGACCGTGCCCAGGGGTCAGCCCGACGTGCCGGTATATGACAAGACATGTCGGATGGAAGCGGTCGGCAACACGATTTCCAGGGTTTGCCGCTGACATTTTGTTTTTTTCAGTTTATTAGCCGACTTACTTGCTGGCAAAATGCCTGATTGCAAGGGTGGGGATTTTAGAGCAATTCCAGGAAAAGTGTGACACGGTTTTCCGTCAGGAATTGCGTCAAGACAGAAAGATAGAGCGGTTCGCCGTTTCCACGAAACGGTGAGACGCTCTAGGGTTTGCAGGGGGACAGGTTTTTGCCGCGCTAAGTGCGTGTGGCAGGATGCTGCTCTCACCGGAATTTGGGATGGCAACAACCAAAAAGAAAGCAGTTCGCAGAGCCAGGAAAGGCCAACGGATCCGCCAGGTAGCGGCCATTCCGTATCGGTTGCGAGAAGACGGCAGCCTCGAAGTGTTGCTGGTTACCTCACGCACCACGCGGCGCTTTATTGTGCCCAAAGGTTGGCCGATGAAGGGCAAGTCCGGCCGCAAAGCGGCAACGATCGAAGCCCAGGAGGAAGCCGGCGTTCTCGGCAAGGCGCTGAAGCAGCCTGCCGGCACCTATTCCTATTGGAAACGCATGACCAACGGCTTCATTCGCGTCGACGTTGCGGCCTACCTGCTCCAGGTCACCGAGGAGCTTGCCGACTGGCAGGAAGCTGCGAACCGGCAGCGCGCATGGCTGCCGGCGGCCGACGCCGCCCTGCTCATCGACGAGCCGGAGCTCTCGACGCTGCTGAGGGATTTGACCGTTCCGGCAGCCGACCCGGCTTAGAGAAATTCCAGGAGAACTGCGTAGCGCGCCACCCTTCGGCGAGAAGGCATCCATGCTGGACCATGCGAATGTCGGCGCAAGCTAGAGCTTAGCAATGCCGCCCCGCGAATTCGCCGGGATTGTTCGCAGCAGGAAACCCCGGAAACTTTCCGGTTTTCGGCGGGTAACTGCCGCAAAGTCGGCTGTCGTAAAGTTGTAGCAGCCCTCGCCGATAGAGGCGCACAGGCTTGCAAAGGCATGGGGCCAAGGCTCTTCGATCTGGGTGGACGCAGCGGCCACATATTCCTCGATGGAACACGGGCGGTAGCGCAGCGGCTTGCTGCTCGCCTCGCTGTAGATGCTGCAGACATCATCAAAATCGAGCAGGCGATCGCCGGTGAAGATGTGCGTTTCTGCAAATCCGCCGGGTCGGGCGGCGACTGTCGCCACGGCGGCCGCGAATTCGTTGCGCGAGATCGGCGCAAATTTACCATGGCTGGCGGGAAGCGCGAGCTCCCCCGAAGCAGCGCAAGGCAAAAGCCAGCTATCAAGAATGAACTCTGAGTAAAGGCCGCATGCCAAAACGGTCGAGGGCACGCCGCAATGCGCCAGCTGGCGCTCCGTGTCGCGGTAGACAGACGAGAAATAGAACGGCGACAGTTCGCCCGTGTCGAGGATACTCGTGAAGACGATATGCCCGACCGCAACGGCGGCCGCTGCCTCGATGACATTGGCGTGGTGCCGCCTCACGGCATTTGCCGCGCCGTCGCTCGAAATCAGGACCAGAACATCGACACCCTCGAACGCCGTTCGAAGAGCGCGGATGTCTTCATAATCGGCGACGCGAAGCGGCATCGAAGCTGGCAATCGGCGGCGCGCGGTACTGGCGTCTCGGACCATCGCGACCACGTTCCGACCGCGCTTGGCCAATGTGCGGGCAACTTCGCTGCCAACATGGCCTGTCGCTCCCGTGACAAGGATCATCGCCGCTCCCAGCTTTGCGCTTGACTCACATATATCCCGGCGGTTATACGAAAATCAATAGCCAACGGGTTATCGATTAAAATGACGACCGCGCACGATATGCTGTTCAGGACGCTTGCCGATCCGACGCGACGCGCCATCTTCGAACGTCTCTGCCGCCAGGGCGAGCAGACGGTCGGAGCCCTGACCGCGCAGGCCGGCGTGTCGCAGCCGGCGGTGTCGAAGCATCTGGGCGTGCTCAAGGAGGCAGGACTGGTGCGCGACCGCCATGAAGGGCGCCAGACCCATTACAGCGCCCAGCTCAAGGCGCTGGCGCCATTGATGGACTGGACGCGCGACATGGCGGGGTTTTGGGAAAGCCGGTTCGACGACCTGGAAGACCTGCTCAAAAGGATGGATCAATGAATGAAGCAGCAACGCGCTCCGTCATCGTCGAGCGCGAGATCCCTTTTCCGCCTGAAAAGATCTGGCGCGCGCTCACCCAACCGCATCTCATCGAGGAGTGGCTGATGAAGAACAACTTCAAGCCGGTCATGGACCACCGCTTCAATCTGAACGCGGAATGGGGAGGCGTCGACTGCCAGGTGCGGGCGGTCGAGCCCAACCGGACCCTGTCCTACAGCTGGGACACCAAGGATCTCGAGAGCGTCGTCACCTGGACGCTCACCCCGACAGGCACAGGCACGCATCTGCGCATGGAGCAGGTCGGCTTCCGCACCGACCAGAAGCCGTATTACCGCGGCGCCACGGTGGGCTGGAAGCGCAACATCGCCGCCCTGGAGGAACTGCTTTCGCGGATCGATTGAGTCCGCCGAAGCGTCAGAAGACAGACACAGGTCCTGGCGGGGCGGCAAACCGCAGGCGTAAGCAATGGAGACACGAAAATGAAGATCAAGCTGACCAGCATCTATGTAGACGACCAGGAAAAGGCCCTCGGCTTCTACATGGACGTTCTGGGCTTCACCAAGAAGGCCGACTTCACCAACGGGCCGTTTCGCTGGCTGACCGTCACCTCGCCCGACGATCCGGACGGCACCGAGCTGCAGCTGGCGCTCAACGACAATCCGGCGGCAAAGACCTATCAGCAGGCCATCTTCAAGCAGGGCCAGCCGGCGCTGATGCTTTTCACCGACGACATCAAGAGCGACCATGAGCGCATCAAGGCCAATGGCGGCACCTTCGCCATGGCGCCGACCGCGGTGACCGGCGCGACCATCGCGCAGCTCAACGACACCTGCGGCAACCTCATCCAGCTTTCGCAGCTGGCGCGCTGGCAAGGCTGACGTTTTAATCGTTCGACAGAGGAGGTAGCATTGGACTGGAGCAAGTGGATCAGGCAGCTTCACCGCTGGCTGTCGATTATTTTTACTATGACCGTCATCGCCAATTTCGCCGCGATGGCCATGGGCCCGCCGCCCGCCTGGATCGTCTATTCGCCGTTGATCCCGCTTTTCCTGCTGCTGTTCAGCGGACTCTATATGTTCGTGCTGCCCTATGTCGCCAAATCACGTGGTGAGCCGGCGCGCGAGCGCATCGGATCAGCCTGATGGCGAAAGCGAAATCGCCGAAAACTGCCGCCGGATCCGCGGACAAGAAGCCGGTCCTGCTTTCGGGCGGCAACCCGCAGATCGCCAAGGGCTATGGCGACGCGCCCGTGCAGGCCTATATCGCGGCGATGCCGGGCTGGAAGAGCGAGGTCGGGCGCCGGCTCGACCAGCTCATCGTTGAGGCCGTCCCCGATGCGCGGAAAGCCGTCAAATGGAACTCTCCATTCTATGGCATGGAGGGCGACGGCTGGTTTCTTGGCATCCATTGCTTCGCCAAATACATCAAGGTGGCATTCTTCCGCGGCCTGTCGCTGAAGCCCGTGCCTCCCGTCGAATCCAGGAGCAAGGACACGCGCTATTTCCACATCCATGAGGACGGCCGGCTCGACGAGGAGCAATTCGTTTCCTGGGTGAAGCAGGCGAGCCAGCTGCCTGGCGAACGGATGTAAGCGCACGAAGATCAAGCGCCGTCTCCCTAAAAGGGCCATGGTGGCGATCACTATCCAGCATCGAGGGAGAAATGGACATGCAACAAGGCGGCGCGCAGGACGGCAAGTCTCCGTCAGAGCTGATCGACGGACGGATCAAGGAGCTCGGCGACTGGCGCGGCGAGACGCTTGCCCAGCTCCGCGCCTTGATCAGGCAAGCCGCGCCCGAAGCGGTCGAGACATGGAAATGGCGCGGCGTCCCGGTCTGGGAGGACGCCGGCATGATCTGCACCGGCGAGACCTACAAGGCCGTCGTCAAGCTGACCTTCGCCAGGGGCGCGGCACTGGCCGATCCCAAGAAGCTCTTCAACTCCAGCCTCGAAGGCAACACCAGGCGCGCCATCGATTTCAAGCAAGGCGACAAGATCGACGCCGACGCCTTGAAGGCGCTCGTTCGCGAGGCCGTGGCCCTCAACAGATCCAAGGTCAAACGCTGAGAGACGGCTGGGGCGCGCTATCAGGTTGATGTTGCCGGCTTTTTCATCCGCGCCTCGGCAACGCGGGTCGATAACTATGCGCCAAATATCGGCATCACGCAGCGTAAGCGTCCTTCTGTTGCTGAGCAATAACTCATGAAACAAATACTGGACAAATTTATCGGCTGTTAAGCCAGACCCGTTATCTGGATTGATGTCGCCAGTAACTGGGCGACATGCGGGGAAGAACATCGTCTCAACCGACGGATGAGCCAGTCGGACAGACACCGAGGGAGCCAGCACAAGCTCCATGGGAATGGGATGAAGCTCTCATCGACCGACGCCGCCCCGCGTCTTATCGGACTGGTCTGGCCTTTCGTCGCGGTCGTCCTGATCCAGGCACTGGTTGCGACGCTCAGCCTCCACACGCTGTCTGCCGTCCGCGCCTATGTCGGCGGCGAAAGCCAATGGTCGAAGGGGCAGAAGCACGCCATCTATTTCCTCAGCCTATATGCCGACACCGGCCAGGAAGAGTATTTCAAGGAATATCGCCAGGCCATCGCCGTGCCGCTCGCCGATCGCGCCGCGCGGCTGGCGCTCGAGCAGGCCGAGCCCGACACGAATACGGCCCGGCTTGGCTTTCTTGGCGGCAACAACCATCCCGACGATGTCGACGGCCTGATCTGGCTGTTCCGGAATTTCCGCGGCGTGAGCTATCTCGATACCGCGATCCGCCACTGGACGGCTGCCGACGAGATGATCCTCGCCATCGAAGGACTTGGCGACGACATGCATCGACGGCTCGAGAACGGGCCGGCGTCGGCGGCCGAGACCGGTCTCTGGAAGGCGCAAATCCACCAGCTTGACCGCCGGATCGGGCCTCTGTCCAGGGCATTCTCCGACAGCCTCGGCGAGGGATCGCGCTTCATTAAGATGGCGCTGACGGCGGCCAATCTCGCGACCGCCGCCCTGCTTATCCTCCTCGCCGTCTGGCGCACGCGCAAGCTGATGAAACAGCGCCAGGCATTCCAGAACGCCCTCAACGCCGAGCGCGAGCGTGCCCAGATCACATTGGCCTCGATCGGCCAGGCCGTCATCAGCACCGATGCCGAGGGCCGGCTGGACTATATGAATGCCGGAGCCGAAAGGCTGCTTGCCTGTTCGCTGGCCGCCGCCAAGGGCAGGCCGGTCGCTTCGTTGTTCCGGCTCGTCGACAAGGACAGCGGCGTCGAGGAGACCGATCTGGTTCCGCGCCTGCTGGCGGGCGAGCCGCGCCGCTCCAATGTGCGCCCGCAGCTTCTGGAGCGTTCCGACGGTTCCGTCGTGCCGGTGGCGCTGAACGGCGCGCCGCTGATCGTTTCCGGCACGATCCTCGGCTGCGTCCTGGCCCTGCACGACATGACGCGCGAGCAGGACTATATCGAGCGCCTGTCATGGCAGGCATCACACGATGCGCTGACCGGTCTCGTCAACCGCCGCGACTTCGAGAACCGGCTGGCTGGCGCGATCTCCGAAGCGCTGGAGAGGCCGCGCCGGCACGCGCTGATGTATCTCGATCTCGACCAGTTCAAGCTGGTCAACGATACGTGCGGGCACGCCGCCGGCGACCAGCTGCTGCGCCAGATCTCGGTGCTGCTCGCCAACGAGCTGCCGCCCGGCGACATCCTGGCCAGACTGGGCGGCGACGAGTTCGGCGTGCTGCTCTTCGATTGCGATATCGACTGTGCCGCCGCCACGGCCGAGCGGTTGCGCGCCACGGTCCAGGATCTGCATTTCTCCTGGGAAGGGCGTCCCTTCAACATCAGCGTCAGCATCGGCATGGTCGAAGTCGCCAATGCCGGCATGACGCTGGAGGAGGTGCTGCGCGCCGCCGACGTCGCCTGCTACATGGCCAAGGAAAAGGGCCGCAACCGCGTCCAGCTCCACAGCGACGGCGACTCAGCACTTCGCGAGCGCTTCGGCGAGATGGCCTGGGTGCAGCGCCTGCATGCGGCGCTCGATGAGAACCGCTTCAGGCTGCATGCGCAGGAGATCGCGCCGCTGCGCGACGATATTGCCGAGCCCGGCGCGCATATCGAGATCCTGCTCAGGCTGACCGACGAGGACGGCAGCTTCGTCACCCCGCAGAGCTTCATCCCGGCGGCGGAGCGCTACGGATTGATGCCGGCGATCGACCGCTGGGTGGTGCGCAACACCTTCGCCACATTGGCGGCGAGACGCACCGATCCGCGCGCGACGCCGATATCCACCTGCGCGATCAATCTCTCGGGCGCCACGTTCGGCGACGAGACGTTTCTCGGCTTCATGCGCGAGCAGTTCGCCGCGCACGCCATTGCGCCCGAAACGATCTGCCTGGAGATCACCGAGACCAGCGCCATCGCCAATCTGACCGAGGCCATGCGTTTCATCGCCGACCTGCGCGGGCTGGGCTGCCGCTTCGCGCTCGACGATTTCGGCTCCGGCATGTCGTCCTTCGCCTATCTGAAGCATTTGCCGGTCGATTACCTCAAGATCGACGGCGGCTTCGTCAAGGACATGCTCGACGACCGCATCGACCGCGCGATGGTCGAGATGATCCATCATATCGGCAAGGTGACGGGAAAGCGCACCATCGCCGAATTCGTCGAAAGCGACGGCATCGTCGAAGCCTTGAAGGCGATCGGCGTCGATTATGCGCAGGGTTATGCGATAGCCAGGCCGCAGCCATTCGACGCGATGACCGCTCTCGGAAATCGGCCGGGTGCGAAGGAGGACGTTTGGGAAGGCGTGGCGCAGGCCTCGCGCCGCAAGGCTGGTTAAACGCTTCCCTTCCCGGATCCGGCCTGCCGTTCCAACAGGATCGTCGGCTTATCGTGGTAGACGGTGCGCAAAATCTCGCGATAACCGTTCTTCTCGGCCACTCTCTGCGAAGCGCCGTTTTCCGGATCGATGATGCAGACGGTTCTCGCCTGTCCGAACGCCTCGTCGCTCCAGGCGACGATCCGCCCGACGACTTCGCTCGCAAGCCCCTGGCCATGCGCCTCCGAAGCCAAGGCCCAACCTGCCTCCGGCACGCCCTCGATCGACGGCTCGATCTCACGCTTCAGATCGTGGAACCCGGCTTCGCCGATGAAGCGTCTCGTCTTCTTGTCCTCGATCGCCCAGAAGCCGTAGCCGATCAGCGACCACAGGCCGGCATGGCGCAGGAAGCGCATCCAGCTTTCCTCCCGCGTGCGCGGCTTGCCGCCGATGAAACGGGTGACGGCAGGCTCCGCCCACATGGCGGCATAGGTCTCGAAATCGTCCAGCCTGTGCGGCCGCAGGACGGTGCGCGCCGTCTCGAGGATCGGCACGCCGGCTTCCGTTTTCACGCTCATCGCATTCCCCTTCATTCAGGTGGCAGCGCTTAGAGCAATTCCAGGAAAAGTGTGAGCGGTTTTCCGTCCGGAATTGCGTCAAAACAAAGAGATAGAGCGGTTCGCCGTTTCTCTGAAACGGTGAAACGCTCTAGCAAACCAGCGCGCTCGATCAAGGGCCAGGACAATGCGGTGGCTCTTCCAGCCATAACGGCCATGGCACGGCTGCATCGCTATGGGCTTTTCGCCTGGCGATGCTAGTTTGCGCGAAGCCGACCCGGAAACGCAATTCGACCGGAGAAGAATCATGGACACCACCGACCTTCTGCTGGCCATCATCCATCACCTGCTGGTATTCTCGCTGGCCGGCATCATCGGTGCCGAATTCGTGCTGGTGCGCGGCGATCTGGGCGCGGCGACGCTGAAGCGCCTTGCCGGCATCGACCGCCACTACGGCATCATCGCCGCGCTGATCGTCATCGTCGGCGTCTGCCGGGTGTTCTTCGGTCTGAAAGGCTGGGAATTCTACGTCTACAATTGGGTGTTCTGGGCAAAGCTGGTGGCCTTCGCCATCGTCGGCCTGCTGTCGATCGTGCCCACCATGCGCTTTCTCTCCTGGAACAGGCAGGCGGGCGGCGACCCGTCTTTCGCGGTGCCGGCGGCTGAATTGGCTGCGGTGAAGAACTATGTTCGCGCCGAGGGCTTTGTCTTCCTGCTGATCCCCGTCTTCGCCGCGGCCATGGCGCGCGGCTACGGTTATTAGAACAAAAAACTCTAGGCCTCGACCGGAAACCTCTCGTCCAGCGGCGCGATCGGCACCAGCGGCGCCGGTATGTCGGTGGTCTTTTCCTTCGACTTGCAGATGTCGGCGATGACGCAGGCCGGGCAGTCGGGCTTGCGCGCCTTGCAGACGTAGCGGCCATGCAGGATCAGCCAGTGATGCGCATGGCGTATGAATTCGGCGGGGATGACCTTGAGCAGCCCTTGTTCGACCTGTTCGGGCGTCTTGCCCGGCGCCAGCCCGATCCGGTTGCCGATGCGGAAGATATGCGTGTCGACCGCCATCGTGTGCTGGCCGAAGGCGACGTTGAGCACGACATTGGCGGTCTTGCGCCCGACCCCCGGCAGCTTCACCAGCTCGTCGCGATCCTGCGGCACCTGGCCCGCATGGTCGTCGATCAGCGCCTTCGACAGCGCGATCACGTTCTTGGCCTTGTTTCGCCACAGACCGATGGTGCGGATATGATCGCCGACCTTGGCCTCGCCCAATGCCAGCATCTTTTGTGGCGTGTCGGCCGCCGCGAACAGCGCCTTGGTCGCCTTGTTGACGCCGGCATCGGTCGCCTGGGCAGACAGCACCACCGCGACCAGCAGGGTGAAGGCGTTGACATAGTCGAGCTCACCTTTCGGCTCCGGCCGCTGCACGCAAAAGCGTCGGAAGATCTCATGCACCTCGGCCGAGGTGTAGAGCGAGCGCGAGGCAGCTTTTCGCGGCCGTCGACCAGGCGCCCGGCCGCCGCCCGCGACGGCCGATTGAGACTTTTTGACAGCTACGGATTTTTTCGACTTGGGAGGCGCCATATCCCTTCCTATAATATCCCCTCATGAGCGACACAAACGCCTCGTTCCAGGCCGACGAGCCATTTTTCCAGGCCTTGCTGACGCCGCACCGCTCGCTCGGCCGCACCGGCTTCCTGATCCTGATGGGAGCGCTTCTGTTCGGCTGGGCGGTGACCGGCGCGTTCTTCCTGGCGCATGGCGCCTGGCCGGTGTTCGGCTTCTTCGGCCTCGACGTGATCGCCGTCTACATTGCTTTCCGCGCCAATTACCGCGCCGCCCGCGCCCGCGAGGAAATCTCGGTCTCGCGCACCAGCCTCGACATCCGCAAGACGGCGCCGTCCGGCCGCTCGGAAAACCATCGCTTCAACCCGTTCTGGACGCGGTTTTCGATCGCCCGCCACAGTGAGATCGGCATCACCAAAATGGCGGTGGAAGCCCAGGGCAAGAGCGTGGCGATCGGCGGCTTCCTCAATCCCGACGACCGCGAAAGCTTCGCCACCGCCTTTTCGCGCGCGCTGGCGACCGCCAAGACGCGCTGAGCATGATCCCGAACCGAAGGTCCGCGTCAGCGAAAAGTGGACGCCGGTTTTCGGACAAGATCATGCTCACAGCAAAATAGCCGTTTCAGAACCGATACCGCAGCAGCCTGCCGACCTTGCGCATGGCGGGGATAAGCTTCCACAAACCAATGAACAACCGCGCGGACCAGCCCAGGCGCGCGCCTTGCTCCGGCTTGTAGGACGGGATCTCGCCGATGAAGCGAAGTTTGGGCACCGCTCGCTCCAATTCGCGCGGATCCTCGATGGCCCAATGGACCTCGGCGCCCGTCGCCTTGATGGCCGGATTGAGGCGCATCAGCTTCAGGCCGAAACGGCTGTAGGCATCGAACATCAGCTCGCCCCCGGCAAGATGCGAGACAAGCCGCGCAAGCAGCAGCGGTCCCTCGTCGGCGGCGAGATACGGCGTCAGCCCCTCGGCCACCACGATCGCAGGGCGATTGCGGGGCACCTCGGCCAGCCAATCCGGTTCGGTGACCGACGAAGCGACCAGATGGTAACGCTCCCTTGACGGATAGAGCCTGTGCCTGAGCTCGATGACATCAGGATAATCGACATCGAACCAGTCGACGCCTGGCAGCGGGTCGACGCGGAATATCCGCGTGTCCAGCCCGCATCCCAGATGCAGCACGATCGCGTCCGGATATCTTGCAAGGAAATCCGCGACGCAGACGTCCAGCGTCTTCGCCCTGATTGCGAACCCCAGCCCGAGATTGCCGTCGACCTTGAGCCTTGCGAAATCATAGTCGATCTCGCGCACCGCCTCGTCGGCGAAGCGATCCTGCAGCAGCGAATTGGGCAACCGGCTCTCCAGCGCCTTGCCGTAGAGCGTCATCAGCAAGGTTTCCCTTGCCCCGGTCAGATCAACCTTTTCGCCGGCCATCATTGTCCTCTTCGGCCCGAAGCTGACTCTATCTGGGTGTGGATGGCGGGAAGGCAAGTTTCGGGTGGTGGCAAAGCTTTGGAAGACCGATATTCGCGGTCAAGGAGATATTGCCATGAAC
Source organism: Mesorhizobium sp. BH1-1-5 (assembly GCF_020165615.1). Lineage (NCBI taxonomy): Bacteria > Pseudomonadati > Pseudomonadota > Alphaproteobacteria > Hyphomicrobiales > Phyllobacteriaceae > Mesorhizobium > Mesorhizobium sp. BH1-1-5. The sequence goes on along the minus strand of NZ_JAIUIM010000009.1, from coordinate 204,416 downwards.
GCCCAGATGATCATGAATACCCGCATGAAACCGACCGCGATCCTCCAGAACGACATCACGCCGGAAGGCAGCGACTATGACGTCGTGCGCCGCGCCATCGAGAAGATCAGCCTCGACTATCGCGACCAGCCCTCGCTCGAGGTCCTGGCCGAGGAGGTCGGCGAGACGCCGACCGGCCTGCAGAAACTTTTCACCCGCTGGGCCGGCCTGTCACCCAAGGCCTTCCTGCAGGCGGTGACGCTCGACCATGCGCGCAGGCTGCTCGATTCCGGCATGCCGCTCTTGGAGACCTCGTTCGAGCTCGGCATGTCCGGTCCCGGCCGGCTGCACGACCTCTTCGTCACCCATGAAGCGATGTCGCCCGGCGACTACAAGACCCGGGGCGCGGGTCTCACCATCCGCTACGGCTATCACATCTCGCCTTTCGGCATTGCGCTCATCATGGTCACCGACCGGGGTCTCGCGGGCCTCGCCTTCTGTGACGCCGGCGGCGAGCGGGCTGCCTTAGCCGACATGTCCGGCCGCTGGCCGAACGCCACTTACGTCGAGGACATGTCGGCGACCCAGTCTTACGCCGCGCGAGTCTTCGACCCGACGCAATGGCGCGCCGACCAGCCGCTGCGCGTGGTGATGATCGGCACCGATTTCCAGCTTCGCGTCTGGGAAGCCTTGCTGCGCATCCCGATGGGCAGGGCCTGCACCTATTCCTCGATCGCGGCAAGCATCGGCCATCCCAGCGCCAGCCGGGCCGTGGGCGCGGCGGTGGGCGCCAACCCGATGTCCTTCGTGGTGCCCTGCCATCGTGCTCTCGGCAAGTCCGGTGCGCTCACCGGCTACCACTGGGGTCTGACGCGCAAACGCGCCATCCTCGGCTGGGAAGCGGGGCAAGCGTCCTGAAACATCGATTTTTTGGCATCTCATTGCGGACAACCGTGTATTGAAATATAAATCGGTACAGTTCAAATAAACATATTGTCTTGCCCACGAAATGCAACCGGCGACAACCTCAGGTTATCGCCGGTTTTCTTTGAAGTTGCTTTCCATCGTTATTTTACTTAACGCTAAATTAACCACGATAAAGGGAAGATGACCCCTATGTTGGGCCGTACCGTCCGGCTCGAAAGAGGGGTCTCAATAAAGTTCTTCCGCGCCGCCTTGGCTGCAAGCTTGCTGGCCGCCTGCGCCGGCCAGACAGCGACGGCGCAAACGAGCGTAAGGTGCGTATCTGTACCGAGAGTATCCCCTTTCCAAGCGAACAGACCCAGATAAGGGCACAGATATGGGGAAAGTTCTTCGGGCATCGCAGGTTCTGACCTTGTCCCTGCTGCCCGTCCTGGCTGTCGTAAGCCAGGGGCTTGCCGAGGATATCCTGAACCTGAACCTGAACCAGACGGGTTTCAGCCTGCCCGGCGTCAGCCTGCCCCGGGCCAGGATGAGGTTCATGCCAGCGACGGCACGACCTGCCGCTCGGCCGTTTCCGGCAGCGGCGCCTATCTCGACCTTGGTGTCATCCGCGGCAACAAGTCGAGCAGCCAGGCCAACAGCGACATCGCCACATACGGCCGCGTCGTGATCCCGATCGGGCGGACGCCGAAACGCGTCGATTGCAGCCGCCTCTACGAGCTGGAGGTCGAGCGCCTGCAGCTGGAATTGAAGCTCCTCAAAATGTGCCTCGGCACCGATGGCCAGACGACGGGGAGCACGACGAACATCCCTGCCACGGGAGCCACTGCTTCCGCAGCGGCTCCCGCAGCTCGCTCGGTGACGTCGGCGGGATGGGCCAATGAAGGCTGGAGCATCGGAGGCACGACCGGCAGTGAAAGAAAAAGAAGCGGAAATAGTCGAGCGCCGTTGGCGATAGCAGCGCTTGCCTGCCTCTGCCTCCCGGCACAGGCGGCGATCATCGGCACCTGCACGGTCATCATCGGTGCCTCGGGGACGATGAAATTGAATCCCTCCATCAACATCTTCGGCTCCAAGCAGGCCGACGGGTCGAGCGCCGGCGCCACCATCACCGCGAACTCGACGCTGTGTTCGATCCTAAACCTGCTGGACTGCTACACCGTCTCCGCGCCGGCGCCGGTCGCCTTCACGTCCGCGCCGAGCGGCGGCGACACCAATGTCACCTTCGCCTCCGTCTTCCGCCTCGATGGCTCGGGGCTGGATGTTTCCGGTAGCTCGCCGCAAAAGCTGAACAACGGCACCCACACCATGCAGGTCGATCTGACCGCCACGAAGTCTCCAGGCATCTTCCCGGCCGGCAATTACCAGGCCCAGGTCACCGTCCGCTGCGAATGATGCTGTGGGCCAGACGGCGCGGACAGCGACATGATCTGGCAACCGGCGGGCTTTGCGGCTAGCTTCGCGCCCAGCCCGCAATTACAGGATAAAGCGCTTCGCGTATTTCGCTGGAATTGCGCAAAAGCAGATCTTGGAGCAGGTTCGCCTTTCAGCGCAGGCTGACCGCTTCAGCGGGAGGCAGTTTTTTGATTATCGTTGTCGGCTCGATCAACCTCGACCTCATCGCCAATGTCGACCGCTTGCCGGAACCCGGCGAGACGGTGCGCGGCTCCGGCTTCGCCACCGCGCCCGGCGGCAAGGGCGCCAACCAGGCACTGGCCGCGACGCGCGCCGGCGCGCCGGTGCGCATGGTGGGTGCCGTCGGCAAGGATAGTTTTGCCGCCGAAGCGCTCGCCCTTCTCAAGGCCGGCAATGTCGATCTCTCCGGTGTCGGTCAGAGCTTTGCCTCCACCGGCACGGCCTTGATCCTGGTCGGCGCTGATGGAGAAAACGTCATCGCCGTCGTGCCGGGCGCCAATGATTCGGTGGTGCCGGGCGATGTCGCCAAGGCCTTCCTCAAAAAGGGCGATGTGGTGCTCTTGCAGCATGAGATCCCGCTGCAGACCGTCGAGGCGACGCTCGACGCGGCGCGCGCGGCGGGCGCCGTCAGCGTGCTCAACACCGCCCCCTTCCGTACCGAGGCCGCCGGCTTCGTCGGCAAGGCCGACTATGCCGTCGCCAACGAAACCGAGTTCGATCTCTATGGCGAGGCGGTGGCGCTTTCGGGGCGCGACCGCCCTGCTCGCATGCGCGACTACGCCCAAAAGACAGGCCGCGCCATCGTCGTCACGCTGGGTGGCGACGGCGTGCTTGCCGCCACGCCGGACGATTTCCTCACCGTTCCCGCGCTGAAGATCACGCCGGTCGACACGGTCGGCGCCGGCGACACCTTCTGCGGCTATTTCGGCGCCGGCCTGTCGTCCGGCCTGTCGCTTCGCGATGCGCTCACCCGCGCCGCCGCGGCCGGGTCGCTTGCCTGCCTGAAGCCCGGCGCGCAGCCGGCCATTCCGGTGGCAAAGGATGTCGACGCAGCCCTGGCGGCGGCACGGTAGCGGCCATGCGCCCCGTCACCAAACATGCCGTGCCGCAGGCCGGCGACATCTGCCGCCTCTCCGCCGTCGAGCTCGCCGACAGGATCAGACGTCGACAGCTGTCGGTGCATGAAGTCGTCAGCGCTTTCCTCGACCGCATCGAAGCGGTGAACCCGCTGGTCAATGCCATCGTTTCGCTGCGCGAGCGCGCCGATATCCTGGCCGAGGCCGAGAGCGCCGATGCGCATCTGGCGCAAGGCGGCGAGGCCGGATCGCTGTTCGGGCTGCCGATCGCCATCAAGGACCTTGCCCTGACCAAGGGGCTCAGAACCACCTTCGGCTCACCGATCTTCGCCGATTTCATTCCCGACGAGGACGAATTCTTCGTCGAGCGCATCCGCAAGGCCGGCGCCATCATCATCGGCAAGACCAATGTCCCGGAATTCGGCCTGGGCTCCAACACCTACAATCCGGTCTTCGGGCCGACCCTCAACGCCTTCGATCCGGCGCTGACCGCCGGCGGCTCGAGCGGCGGCGCGGCCGTGGCGCTGGCGCTCGACATGATGCCGGTCGCCGACGGCAGCGACTTCGGCGGCTCGCTGCGCAATCCGGCCGCCTACAACAACGTCTTCGGCTTCCGTCCCTCGCAGGGGCTTGTGCCTGCCGGCCCGGCTTTCGAGGTCTTCCATTCCCAGATGGGCGTCGAGGGACCGATGGGCCGCAATGTGCGCGATGTCGCGCTGCTGCTCGACGAACAGGCCGGCTATCACCCGCGCGCGCCGCTGTCGCATGCCAGCGAGGGGTCGTTCCTCGACGGCTTGGGGACGAAAGCGTCCGGCGGCCGCATCGCCTGGCTGGGCGATCTCGGCGGCCACCTGCCGACGGAACCGGGCGTGCTCGACCTTTGCGAGGCTGCCCTCGCCAGCTTCGCGGACGCCTCGTTCCACAGCGAGAAGCTGGCGCCGGATGTCGATTTCGAGGCGCTGTGGCAGGCTTTCGTCACCTTGCGCCAAGCGAGCAGCGGCTGCGGGTTGAAGGCGCATTACGACGATCCGGCAAAACGCAAGCTTCTGAAACCCGAGGCGATCTGGGAAGTGGAGCAGGCGATGCGCCTGACCGCGCCGCAGATCCATGCCGCCAGCGTCCGGCGCACCTCGTGGCACCGAACGCTGCTTTCGTTGTTCGAGCGCTTCGACCTCATCGCCCTGCCCACCGCCCAAGTCTTTCCCTTCGACGTGACCACCCACTGGCCGCGCGAGGTCGCGGGGCGGACCATGGACAGTTATCACCGCTGGATGCAGGTCTCCGCCTTTGCCACGCTCGGCGGCTGCCCGGCACTCAACGTGCCGGCCGGCTTCGACGACAAGGGCCGGCCCATGGGCATGCAGCTGATCGGCCGCCCGCGCGGCGATCTCGCCGTTCTCAAAGCCGGCGCCGCCTATGAGGCGACGCTGCCATGGCCGGCCGGCGCATGCTGAGCAGCTTCTGAACCGGGCGAGCGGCACCGCTTGCGCCGGCGGCGAAGCCGTGCATTGATCCGGCAGCCATCGCCGCATCACCTCTGTCCGTCCGAGGAAAGACCATGTCGCTGGAACTTTACGCAACCTATGTCGTCGCCTGCATCGTCATCATCCTGGTGCCTGGTCCGACGGTGACGCTGATCATCGCCAACAGCATCCGCCACGGCTCGCGCGCCGGCCTGGCCAACGTCGCCGGCACCCAGGCCGGGCTCGCCATCATGATCGCCATCGTCGGCATCGGCCTCAACACGCTGATCGCCGGCATGGGCCACTGGTTCGAATGGGTGCGGCTGCTCGGCGCCGCCTACCTGATCTGGATGGGCGTGCAGATGTTCCGCGCGAAAGGCGCGCTGAACCCCGACGGGTCGGCGAAGAAGCCGCGCGGCGGCTTCTTCCTGCAGGGTTTCCTGGTGGCGATCAGCAATCCGAAGACGCTGGTTTTCTTCGGCGCCTTCTTCCCGCAGTTCATCGCGCCGCAGGGCAATTACACGCTGCAGATCGTCGTCATGGGCCTGACCGCGATGATCTTCGCCGCCATGTCGGACTCGACCTACGCCCTCGCCGCCGGCCGCGCCGGCCGGCTGCTGTCGGCCAGCCGCGTCAGGCTGATGTCGCGCATCAGCGGCACTTTCCTGGTCGGCGGCGGGTTGTGGCTGGCGTTCTCCAAGGCGAAGTGAGCGCCTCTCCTTCTCCCCTTGCGGGAGAAGGTGGCCGAGCGAAGCTCGGTCGGATGAGGGGTGCTGGACGGAGTGAGGCGTTGAGTTTCTTCCAACACCCCCTCATCCGTCTCGGCGCTGCGCGCCGATCCACCTTCCCCCACAAGGGGGGAAGGAAGAAGCGGCCCTATAGCCGCCCCAACCGCTCCACCAGCAGCGCGAAGAAGCCGTCATGGTCGATGTCGCGCATCACCGTGGCGTTCTTTTTCCGCTTGGTGACGCCCCACCAATCGATCACCGTCATGCCCATGGTGAGCTCCGACGCGGTCTCGACGCTGACATTGCAGTGGCGCCCCTTGAACAGCTCCGGCTTGATAAGATAGGCGATCACGCATGGATCGTGCAGCGGCCCGCCATCGGTGCCGTATTTCTCCTCATCGTAGCGCTCGAAGAATTCCAGCATCTCGGCGGTAGCGGTGCCGACCTTGGTGCCGAGCTGACGGAAAGCCTGCGTGCGCTTGGACGTGGTCAATGCCTTGTGGGTGACGTCGAGCGGCATCATCACGATCGGAATACCCGATTTGAACACCAGATCGGCGGCCTGCGGGTCGACATAGATGTTGAATTCGGCGGCCGGCGTGACGTTGCCGCCCTCGAAGAAGCCGCCGCCCATCAAGACGATTTCCTTGATGCGCGGCGCGATCCTGGGCTCGCGGATCAGCGCCAGCCCGATGTTGGTGAGCGGTCCGAGCGGGCAGAGCGTGATCGTGCCGCTTTCCTCGCGCATCAGCGTCTCGACGATGAAATCGACGGCGTATTGTTCCTGCAACGGCATGGTCGGCTCAGGCAGTTGCGGCCCGTTCAGGCCGGTCTTGCCATGCACTTCCTCGGCGGTGACGAGCTCGCGCGCCAGCGGGCGGATGGCGCCGGCATAGACCTTGATGTCCGGCCTGCCGGCCAGCTCGCAGATCTTGCGGGCATTGTTCTGGGTCAGCTTCAGCGGCACGTTGCCTGCAACCGCGGTGATACCGACGATCTCCAGCTCGGAGCTGCCGAGCGCCAGCAATATGGCGACGGCATCGTCCTGGCCGGGATCGGTGTCGATGATGATCTTTCTGGACTTGGGCATTTCAATTCCTTTGGGGAGTCTTTTTGGGCGGGATTTAGAGCATGATCCCGAACCGAAGGACCGCGTCAGCGAAAAGTGGGAACCGGTTTTCGGACAAGATCATGCTCCAACGAAGAACTGAACCAGGATGGCGTTTCAACGAAGCGTCATCCTGATTTCAGTGGCTTGAACTTGATCGCGCGGCGGACCATATCAAGACCATCGGGAAAAATGCCATCCGGGTTTTTCCAGTTTGTGTCGCTCTTCAGAGGACAGTGTAACAATGAGTCGAATGACGCCCTTCTCCAGCCCGCTTCTTTTGGGTTTCGATGCCATGGAAAAGACGCTTGAGCGTCTGGCGAAGTCGGGCGACAGCTATCCTCCCTACAACATCGAGCGCCTGAACGCTGCCGACGGCGACGCCGAGAGGCTGCGCATCACGCTTGCCGTGGCGGGTTTCGCTGAAAGCGACCTCGATGTCACCACGGAGGAAAACCAGCTGATCGTGCGCGGCCGCCAGACCGACGATACCGAGCGCGAATTCCTCCACCGCGGCATCGCCGCGCGCCAGTTCCAGCGCTGTTTCGTGCTGGCCGACGGCATGCGGGTGGTCGCGGCGGAACTGAAGAACGGCCTGCTGTCGATCGATCTCGACCGGCCGGAGGCCGAGCGGCTGGTACGGAAAATAAACATATCGGTGAAAGACTGACCTTCGCCGATGGCTCTATGCGAGGCGGCCAATCCTGGCGTCCTCGCGCCAAGGAGGCTTGAAATGACCAGAACTGACGAAGTGAGCACCATGACCAGCGGCGAACTCGCCCATCTCGGCGAAGGTTCGGTCGCTTACCTCAGGAAAGTGTCGAGCGACGACCTGCGCGGCCGCTTCCCCGGCCTCGAGGAAATCGCGCCCGGCATGGAGCTGTGGGCGCTGTTTGCCGCCAACGGCCAGCCGATCCTGCTTTCCGATGCCCGTGACCGGGCGCTGGCGGGTGCGTTGGAGAACGACCTGACCACGGTCGCCATTCACTAAGGCGACGTGACGTCTGGAAAGGGCCGCCCGCGGCGGCCCTTGGAAGGTTTAATCCAAAAAAATCTTAGCTTAAGCCGAGAACGTCAGGCCGCGTGCGAGGCCTGTGTGTCCGACAGCAACGCGTGGATTGCCACCGCATCGCGCGTGCCCCTGATCTTGGCGACCGTATCGGCATCGCGCAGCACGCGCGCGATGCGCGACAGCGCCTTGAGATGGTCGGCGCCGGCGCCTTCGGGCGCAAGCAGCAGAAACACCAGGTCGACCGGCTGGTCGTCCAGCGCCTCGAAATCGACCGGCGTTTCCAGCCGGGCGAAGACGCCCGCGATCCGCTTCACGCCGGCGAGCTTGCCGTGCGGAATGGCGATGCCGTTGCCGACGCCGGTCGAGCCCAGCCGCTCGCGCTGCAGGATGGTGTCGAACACCTCCCGTTCCGGAATCCCCGAAATCGCCGCGGCCCTCTCCGACAGCAATTGCAGAAGCTGCTTTTTGGAATTTGCCTTCAACGCCGGCATGATCGCCGGGACGCTGATGAGATCACTGAGATCCATGCTTGAAAAATCCCTTGCTCGCCTGCCGCGCCAGTCGTCGCCCCCTCGCGCGGCTGGCTTTTTATCCCTGCGCGACTTTGGTCGTCGACGGATCGATCCAGCCGATATTGCCATCCGGCCGGCGGTAGACGATGTTGAGATGGTCGTTTCCGGCATTGCGGAAGACAAAAACCGGGCTGTCGCTGGTATCGAGCTCAATGACGGCCGACGCCACCGACATGGTCCGCAGCGTCATGCTTGATTCGGCGACGATGACCGGAGCGAAGTCCTCCGGAATATCTTCCTCGTCGTCGGTGAGAGGGGCCATCACGGTATAGGCGATGTCGGTCGGCTCTTCGCCGTTGCCGTTGCCCGTGTTGCGCGACTTCAGCCGGCGCTTGTAGCGCCGCAGCCTTGTTTCCAGGCGGTCGGCGGCCGCCTCGAAGGCGAGCGTCGGGTCCTGGGCGTCGCCGGTCGCCTGCAGCGAAGCGCCGGAATCGAGCCGGACCATACAGTCGGCGGAGAAACGCGACCCCGATTTGATGACCGTGACATGTCCTGAAAAACCCCGATCGAAATATTTCTCGATCGCCTCGCCGACCCGGTCGTTGATGCGTGTGCGAAACGCATCGCCGATGTCCATGTGTTTTCCCGAAATGCGTAGATTCATCTGAAAACTGACCTTCCTTGCCCAGGCTTCAAACTGTTCGCGAGTTTATACCCGTGGTGCGCGCGCACAAGCTTCGCAGCGGCATGCGCGCCGATTTTAGACCCGAACTTTCCGGTTGATCACAAGTCGCCTTCTTGGCCATCCGCGGCCGTGTCTGACGGACCCTTTCGCAAGCCGGCATTACTGCCTCGCTCATGCGGGCGGGCTTCTAGACACTTCATTGCGACTTGTCAATGAAGCTTGGGAATTGTGGAAAATCAGCCCGTCTCGCGCCGGCCAAGGCTTGTCGAGATCCGGGTCGGGCCGTGTCGAAAATGGCGGTTTTCAAGAACCGGCCTATGCCGAACCTAGCCTTCATAGGGCGGAGTACCTATGAGGGCTTCGGCCGTCGGCCGGGCAGCCCAGAAACCACTATGCCCAGTTCGCCGCCGGTAAGAAACAACGCGTCCTCAGCGCTTGCATTGCCGGGAAAGATATTACAGTTGCATAATGAACTCGGGGGGGTCGATTTCCTCTGTCGTCCCGTACTTTTAACGCAGGCGGACCCTGTCCGCCAAAGCGCGAAGGCGACGGCGGATTCACTCGATCCATCCACAAAATCGGATTCAGACCTGGTGTCGAATGAATTCAACCTTGAGCCAGGCCGGCGGGAATTCCTCGACTCGCCGCGTGTCCATCATGATCGGTTGCCTCGCCCTGCTGACCGCCCTGGCGGCCCTGTGGCCGGTCTATCGGGTGTTTTTGAACATCGAGATCGATACCAATGAGGGATGGAATGCCTACTATGCCGACGCGGCGATGGGGCGGATGCCGCTCTATCCCTCTGACCATCAGTTGATCGCCAATAACTACCCCCCGCTTTCCTTCTATATCGTCGGCGGTCTCGGACGATTGATCGGTGACGCCGTTCTGGCCGGGCGGCTGCTGTCGCTCGCGGCCGTGCTGGTGATCGCCGGGGGCGTTTTCCGCGCGGTCCGCCTGCTGGGCGGCGACGCGACCTCCGCAGGCATCGGCGCGCTGTTTTTTGGCGCCACCATGTGCCGCTTCTTTACCAGCTATGTCGGGATGAATGACCCGCATTTGCTGGCGCAAGCGGTCATGACGATTGGCTTTGTCGCCTTCCTGCAGGCCAGGTCTCAGGATCGCGGCTATGCCCTGCCCATCCTTCTGATGGTGGGCGCGGGTTTCATCAAGCACAACCTCGTGGTGATGCCGCTGACGGCGATGATCTGGCTGGGCATCAACCGGCCCCGACAGATGGTGAAATCGGCGCTGCTGGCGACGTTCGCCATCCTATTGGGGTTTGCCCTTTGCTATCTCGCCTTCGGCCCTGACTTTTTCACAAATTTGAGGTCGCCGCGCGCCTATATGTTGAAACACGCCATCGGCGCCATCGGACATCTGCAATGGATCGCCGTCGGCCTGGCCGCCTGGGTTTACGTCGGCATTACGCGCAGGGCCGATCCCAATATCCGGCTCTGCAATCTGCTGAACACGCTTGGCCTCGTGATGTTCTTCGTCCAAAAAACCGGCGATGGCGTAGCCTACAACGCGCAATTCGAACTGGTCTTCGGCGTGTCCATTGCCACCGGCCTCGCCTTCGCGCACGCGCCGGCTTTGCCGCTGGCCCGCCGCTGGTCTCCGGAAAAGCTCCAATTCATCCTTCTGCTCGCCATCTGTATCCGCCTGCTGGCGTCCGCTCGCCTGGAACCGGTGCAATTGTTGATGGATCCCGGCTTTCACGCCGAAATAACCGCGCGCGAAGCCGCCATGTCCGCCACGGTCGCCCGCCTCCAAGACACGCCCGGCGACGCGACCTGTTCCTCTACGCTTGCCAGCTACCGTTCGGGAAAACCCTTCATCGTCGATCCCTTCTATACCCGCGAGCAGATTCTCACCGGCCATCTTCCTCCCGATGTCGTCACCAAACGCATCGACGCCGGGAAGTTGACGGTCGTGAAAGCAGATCCCCTGCTGCATTGGTGAACTTTAGTTCATGCTATTGAAGCTTGGCCTGCTCCAGCTTAATCCAGCCATCGGCGGCTTCACGGCCAATTGCGACAAAGTGCCCGTCAGACGCCGCGGCACCAAACTCAAATGACCAGGGGTCGACTTTGAACATCGATGTCAGAGACAGTCAAAATGCGAAGTCGCATTTTGCCCCGTTGGTTTCAGTCATCATTCCGACATTCAATGAAGTTGCGAATGTTTCCAAGATCGCGGCGGCCATCGGGATAGCGCTCAAAGGCAGAGACCATGAGATCGTCTTTGTCGACGACGATTCCTTCGATGGGACGAGAACTGAAATTGCAAAACTGGCTGCCGCCGTCCCCGGAATTCGGCTCATTCATCGCATCGGCCGGCGTGGGCTGTCTACGGCCGTCACCGAAGGCATGCTCAGCACGACCGCTCCGCTCATGGTCGTGATAGATGCCGATCTCCAGCATGACGAGAGCATCATACCGGAAATGCTTTCCGTCCTCGAAACCAACGCCGCCGACCTTGTGGTCGGCTCAAGGTATATCGAAGGTGGCGGACTGGGTTCTTGGGACCAACGCCGGGCGCAAATCAGCGCCTTTGCGACGTGGTTGGCCAAGATGGTGACCAAAAGCGATCTCAGTGACCCGATGAGCGGCTTCTTCGCCATTACGAGGTCGGCTTTCGATAATTCGGTCAGGGATTTATCGGGGCAAGGCTACAAGATCCTGTTGGACATCTGCGCTTCCTCGAAATCTCCATTGAGAATCCAGGAGGTCGCTTACCAGTTTCGGACGCGGCAGGCCGGCGAGAGCAAGCTCGATGCCTTGGTCACATGGGAATACCTGATGTTGCTGGCCGACAAACTGGTCGGTCACGTCATTCCAGCGCGCTTCATATCTTTCTCCCTGATAGGCGGCCTTGGCGTCTTCGTTCATATGGTCGTGTTGTCGGCGCTTCTCGCCGCAGGCCTTCTCGGTTTTGTCGCCGCTCAGGGCGTCGCGACATTCACCGCGATGGTGTTCAATTTCTTTGTCAACAACACGCTGACCTATCGCGACAGACGCCTGCGGGGTGTCAGGGAAGTGATTTTCGGCCTGTTCAGTTTCATGCTCGTATGCTCGGTGGGTGCCTTCGCAAACGTGGGCATTGCAAACTACCTGTTCGCGAACAGTCACTATAGATGGTGGTCGGCAGGCCTGGCCGGCATTCTCGTTGGCGCCGTTTGGAATTATGCGACGACGTCGGTCTTCACTTGGAGAGTAAGAAAACGCAGGAGCGGCGCCGCAAACGCCCCCAGCGTAGGCCGGTAGTTGCGGCTGCCGACGCAAGTGCCCGACGGAAGACCGCTCACGCTTTTCCCTGAATTGCTCTAGCGGCCGGCGTTCGCGAGCGCCCGCTTCTCCCGCCGCCGCTGCACCGACGATGGGATGTTCATGCCTTCGCGGTATTTCGCGACGGTGCGGCGCGCGATATCGACCCCGTTTTCCTTGAGCATGTCGACGATGGCGTCGTCGGAAAGCACGTCGGCGGACTTTTCCTCGTCGATCATCTGCTTGATGCGGTCGCGCACGGCCTCGGACGAATGCGCTTCGCCACCTTCCGCCGAGGCGATCGATGCGGTGAAGAAATAGCGCAGCTCGAAGACGCCGCGCGGCGTCAGCATGTATTTGTTGGCGGTGACGCGGCTGACGGTCGATTCATGCATGCCGATGGCGTCGGCCACCGTGCGCAGGTTGAGCGGCTTGAGGTGGCGCACGCCATGGACGAGGAAGGCATCCTGCTGCCGCACGATCTCGGACGCCACCTTGAGGATGGTCTTGGCCCGCTGGTCGAGACTGCGCGTCAGCCAGTTGGCGTTCTGCAGGCATTCGGCGAGAAAGTCCTTTTCCGCCTGATCCTTGGCGTGGCTTGAAACGCGCGCGAAGTAGACGTTGTCCACCAGCACGCGCGGCAGCGTGTCGGCGTTGAGCTCCACCGCCCAGCTGCCGTCATTGGCGGCGCGGACCTCGACATCGGCGACGATCGCATCGCTCGCGCCGCCCGAAAACGCCAGGCCGGGCCGCGGATCGAGCGCGCGGATCTCGGCCAGCATGTCGAGCAGGTCCTCCTCGTCGACGCCGCAGATGCGCTTCAGCGTCTGGAAATCCCGCCGCGCCAGAAGCTCGAGATTGGCGACCAGCGCCTTCATCGCCGGATCGAGCCGGTCGCGCACCGCAAGCTGCAGCGACAGGCATTCGGCAAGGTCGCGCGCGAAAAGTCCGGCCGGCTCGAAGGTCTGGCAGACGCCGAGCACGCGCGCCACCGCCGCGTCGTCCGCGCCGAGCCGGACCATGATCTCATCGAGGTCGGTGCGCAGATAACCGGCTTCGTCGAGCCCGTCGGCGAGCTCACCCGCGATCAGGCGCTCGCCGGGGCTGAGCGAAGCAAGCGCGATCTGCTCGCCGACATGTTCGCGCAGCGTGACGGCGGCCGCGGCCATGTCGCCGACGTCGAATCCTTCCGACGACGCCGCGCCGGCACCGCCGCCGGCGGCCGACTTCCACTGCGCCGTAAGATCGGGCCCCAGCCTCTCGTGGGTGCCGGGATCGTCGGGAAACAGGTTCTCCAGGGAAGAATCGAGCTTTTGCGAGATCGCTTCGGCGCTCCATTCCGTCTCGCCCTCGAACCAGTCGCCCTCGGCATCCTTGTCCGGCGCCGCCTCGCCTTTCTGGGCCTGGTCGCCGGCAGCGTCGTCATGCGGTTCGGCCCGCTCCAGCAGCGGGTTGCGCTCGATCTCCTCGTCGATGAAACGCTCGAGCTCGACATGGGTGAGCTGCAGCAGCCGGATCGACTGCATCAGCTGCGGCGTCATCACCAGCGACTGGGATTGTCTGAGCTGCAGTTTGGCTGCCAGCGCCATGGTGGGATTCAAACGCCTCGTCTACGCGTCGCACAGTTGTTTTTCGGTCGGGCATACAAACTGGCCCGGCTTTTGCTTGTCAAGGAAAACGCTAGCAGCCGCGGCTTACCGGGGCGTTATCGAGCGCTAAAATAACCGAAAGTCGTGACGCGATCATCGAAAACCGCGAAATCGCGGATCAGAGCGTGAAGCCCTCGCCGAGATAGAGACGCCGCACGTCGGCGTTGGCGACGATCTCGTCGGCCCGGCCATGCGTCAGCACCTGGCCGGCATGGATGATGTAGGCGCGGTCGATCAGGCCGAGCGTCTCGCGCACATTGTGATCCGTGATCAAGACGCCGATGCCGCGCGCCGTGAGGTGGCGGACGAGCTGCTGGATGTCGGCGACGGCGATCGGGTCGATACCGGCGAAGGGCTCGTCGAGCAGCATATAGGCTGGCCGTGTCGCCAGCGCGCGCGCGATTTCGAGGCGGCGCCGTTCGCCGCCCGACAGCGACATCGACGGCGCCTTGCGCAGATGGCTGATGTGGAACTCCTCGAGCAGCTCGTCGAGCGTACGTTCTCGTTCCTTGCGGCTCTTTTCGACCACCTCCAGCACGGCGCGGATGTTCTGCTCGACATTCAGGCCGCGGAAGATCGACGCTTCCTGCGGCAGATAGCCGATGCCGAGGCGGGCACGTCGGTACATCGGCATCGAGGTGACGTCGAAGCCGTCGATCTCGATCGAACCTTCGTCGACAGGGACAAGGCCGGTGACCATATAGAAGCAGGTGGTCTTGCCTGCGCCGTTGGGGCCGAGCAGGCCGACGGCCTCGCCGGCGCGCACGCCAAGCGTCACTCCGCTCACCACCTTGCGGCCCTTGTAGCTCTTGGTCAGCCCCTTGGCGATCAGGGTGCCCTTGAACTTCGCCTTGTCGGTGCCAACCGTCGCCGGCGCAGCGGGTTGTGCGGCTGCCCGTCCCGGAAGACGGGCCAGCAGCGAAGTCACGCCGGCCATTACTTGCTCGACGCTCCCTGCGCGTCCTGTTTCTGCGGCTTGAACATCATGATGACGCGAGGGCAGCCTTCGACATTGCCGAGGCCGCTCTTCATCTGCACGGTGAGCTTGCAGCCCTTGAGCACATTGTCGCCCTGCGACAGCACCACTTCCTTGCCCGAAAGCACCAGCACCTGCGTCTTCATATCGAATTTGCCGGTGTCGCCGGTGGCGATCTGGTCGTTCGATTTGATGTAGACTTTGTTCTCGACCTCGAGGTGGTCGATATTGGCCGCGCCCGTCATCGCCGATGCGCCGGCCGCGGCGCTTTTGTCGGCATTGGCATCCTTGACATAGTAGACCGTCATCTTGCCGGCCTTGAGCAGGGTCGGCCCCTGGTTGACGGTCACGTTGCCGCTGAACACGGCCATGCTGTCGGCCTGGCGAACCTCCAGCTTGTCGCTTTCGATCTGGATCGGCTGGTCACCCGACAGCTTGAGCCCCGGAATCTGGCTGGTGGCGCTCGATTGCGCGAACGAATGCGCCGTCGCCAAAAGCAGCAATGCGGAAGCAGCGCCCGAAAGCCATGCGGATTTACTGCGACGCATTCTGTTCTCCACCTTTTACCCCGGCTGCCTTAAGCGCAGTTGGATCTATGTTGACGCGAACCCGGTTTTCGAAGACCACGATCCTGCCATTGTCCTCGACCGACATCGAGTCCGCGGTGATGCGCGATCCGCCACGGCTGACGTCGACCGGATTGCTCGTCTTCATAGAGCCTTTGCCCATGTCTAGGAAGATCGATTTGAACTTGGCCACCAGGCCGTCCGTCGTCGTCACGCTGACATCGCTGGTCAGGTCCATCGTATTGGCGTCGCGATTGTAGATGCCGTGGGCGGCATCGACCGACACGATATTGTCGGTGGCGACGGGCAGCTTGGCGTTGATGCCGTCCAGGTCGATGACGGCCTGCTGGCCGACATCCTGCGTCGCCCTGGTCGCCGTCAGCGAATAGGGCAGCTTCTGCTTGGTGAAGCCGTTGAGCTTCGGATTGGCCATCACCAGCTTGCCGTCGGAAAACGCCGTGCCGTCGGCCTGCACCGAGACGGACAGGGGCGCCTTCAGGTAGGAATAGACCGGAAAGGCGACGGCGATCGCGACCGCGAGCAACGGCACGGCGAATTTCAGCACGCGCACGCGGCGCGAGTGCCGCTGCGCGCGGTTGAAAGCATCGCCACGCGTGCCGCCTTGGGTCGCGGGAGCCGATACCTCACCGGCATCGCTCGTTTCGTCAGATCGCGCCAACATGACTTTTCTAATGGACCTTTGCCCGCCCCAACACCGCCTATAGGTGGTATGCCGACACCTACAAGCAAGCACAAGCGGAGGAAAACTGCAAAAATGTGACAACTGCCGCCCGCAAATCGAGAACAATTCGGCGGCACCCCTGTACTTCATAGCAGAGATACAGGCCGCTTGCGTTAATTTTTCGTGAGGCCGACGTCAACGCCGACGCTCGGCGCCGAGTCTTCAGGAAACGGTAGCCGTGTGCCGAAGCTTGCTTTAAAAGCGTGCTTTCCCACCCACCCATGAGGCTGACGATGGCAATGAGAGCCGACGACCTGATCGACCGCCGCCGCTTGCGCCGCAAGCTGACCTTCTGGCGCGTGGTGGCGTTTCTGGTTCTGGCGGCAGCCATCATCGCCTTCTCGACCTGGGTCTATGACGACAATTTTACCGGCCAGGCAGTCCCGCATATCGCCAAGGTCAAGATCGAAGGCACCATCACCGAGGACGAGGAGCTGCTCAAAAGGCTGGAGGCGATCCGCAAGTCGCCGGAGGTGAAGGGCGTCATCCTGTCGATCGATTCGCCTGGAGGCACGACGGTCGGCGGCGAGTCGACATTCGAAGCCGTGCGCAAGCTTGCCGGCGACAAGCCGGTGGTGGCCGAAGTCGGCACGCTGGCGGCATCGGCCGGCTACATGATCGCAAGCGCTGCCGACCACATCGTCGCCCGCAAGACCTCGATCGTCGGCTCGATCGGCGTGCTGATCCAGTATCCCGACGTCAGCGGTCTCATGGACAAGCTCGGCATCAAGCTGGAGGAAGTGAAATCGTCGCCGCTCAAGGCTTCGCCCTCGCCTTTCAAGCCGACCAATGATGACGAGCGCGCCATGGTGCGCAAGCTGATCCTCGACAGTTACGACTGGTTCGTCGGCATCGTCGCCGACCGCCGCAAAATGACGCATGAGCAGGCGCTGGCGCTGGCCGACGGTTCGATCTTCACCGGCCGCCAGGCTTTGGCCAATCACCTGGTCGACGCCGTCGGCGGCGAGCAGGAGGCGATCGACTGGCTGACGACGAAGGGCGTGGACGGCAAGCTCAAGGTCGTCGAGTGGAAGGACAAGGACAGGCGCGGCGGTTTCCTGTTTTCCCAGTCGATGGCAAAAATGGCGGCCAAAGCGCTTGGCCTGCCGGATGCCGGCGGCGATATCATTCACGAGCTTGGCGCCGACCGCTTGTTTCTTGACGGTCTCGTTTCGGTCTGGCACCCTTGACATCTCGCCGGGACGAGCCAAAAAAGCAATAAAATCATCCTGATAATCGATTGCAGTGGTTTTACGGGGAACGTTCTATGATCAAATCCGAGCTTGTGCAGATCATTGCTGCGCGCAACCCGCACCTTTTCCTGCGCGATGTCGAAAACATCGTCGGCGCGATCTTTGACGAGATCACCGATGCGCTTGCCGAGGGCAACCGGGTCGAATTGCGCGGTTTCGGCGCCTTTTCGGTGAAAAACCGTCCCGCCCGCACCGGCCGCAACCCGCGCACCGGCGAGTCCGTCGAGGTCGAGGAAAAGTGGGTGCCGTTCTTCAAGACCGGCAAGGAGTTGCGCGAAAGGCTGAACGGCGGCAAATAAGCGCCGCGTCAGTGGGCTGAAACGGCATCTTGGCGCTTAAAGCATGTCTCCCGAAAGTGGAGACCGGTTTCGGGACAAAGACATGCGCGCTTTAATGCATGTCGCCCAAAAGTGCGCAGCGGTTTTGGGGGACGACATGCATCAAAACAAAGACTTAAAGCGCGTCGACTGAATCCGTTTCAGCGCGACGCGCTTTAAGAAGCCTCTCCATGGAGATCTGATGTTCAATCGCGTCATCCTCGTCGTGGTCTTCGTGCCTCTGGCCATCATCCTGATCGCGCTCGCCGTCGCCAACCGCGGCGCCGTCGCCTTCACGCTCGATCCATTCCATCCCGGCAATCCCGCGCTGACGCTGAACCTGCCGCTTTTCATCTTCCTGTTCCTGGCCTTGGCCGTCGGCATGGTCGTCGGCAGCATGGCAACCTGGGTGAAGCAGGGGCGCTACCGCAAGCTCGCGCGCCAGCGCGGCCTGGAAGCCGAAAACCTGCGTCAGGCGGTGAGCCGCCTGCCCGCTGCGTCCAACGGACCGGCGCTGCCCAAGCCGAACTAGCTAACGCTTCACGGAGCCTTCGATGCTGACCATTTCGGCCGCCGAGGTCGACCGCGCGCTGACCTTTCCCGGCCTTGTCGAGACGTTGCGCACCGCTTTCCGCGATGGCGCCGTGCAGCCGGTTCGCCACCATCATGGCGTCGAGCGGCCGGACGGCGCCGCCTCGACACTGCTTTTGATGCCGGCCTGGACCGACTTCAACGCCGCCGGCACCTCGGCGGGAGGCCATATCGGCGTCAAGATCGTCACCGTGTCGCCGGATAACAACACAAAAGGCAAGCCGGCGGTGATGGGCCTCTACCTCTTGCTCGACGGCGTCACCGGCGAGCCGCAAGCGCTCATCGACGGCCAGCGGCTGACGCAGTGGCGCACGACCTGCGCCTCGGCGCTCGCCGCCTCCTATCTCGCCCGCAAGGACGCCTCGCGGCTTCTGGTGATCGGCGCCGGCGCGCTGTCGCCCTTCCTTGCCAAGGCGCATTCGGCGGTCCGGCCGATCACATCCATCCGCATCTGGAACCGCACGCCGGCCAACGCCGAAAAGGTCGCCGCCGCCTTGCGCGCCGAAGGCCTTCCGGCGAGCGCCGCCGTCGATCTCGACGCCGAGCTCGCCGAGGCCGACATCGTCGCCTCGGCGACGATCTCGAACACGCCCCTGGTCAAGGGCGCGCTGCTGAAACCGGGCGCCCATGTCGACCTCGTCGGCGGCTTCACGCCCGACATGCGCGAGGCCGATGACGACGCCATTTCCCGCGCCCGCGTCTATGTCGACACCCGCGCCGGCGCCACCAAGGAAGCCGGCGACATCGTCCAGCCGCTGGCCTCGGGCGTGCTGAAGCCGGAAGCGATCGTCGCCGATCTGCACGAATTGGCGCGCGGAGAAAAGCAGGGCCGGCAGAGCGACAGCGAAATCACGCTGTTCAAGTCGGTCGGCGCCGCCCTCGAGGACCTCGCCGCCGGCATCGCGGTCTACAAGGCGCTCAAATAGCCGCTAGGCCAGCTTGGTCCCCATCGCCTCGCCGATCAGCCGGAAATCATGCTCGCTGATTTCGAACAGGCCGAAACGAAGCTGATAGCCCCAGTTCGGCTTGCCTGCGGTAAAGTCGAGCCGGTCGAGCAGGGACTTGATCGGCGCCTCCTTGGCGTCGACCCAGTCGACGTCGCGCCTGGCGGGCGTGAAACCGCCGCCCATGACGCCCTCATACACCTCGCCTTGCCGCACCGTGCCGAGGGCCGTGAAGGATTGCAGCCCGTCCTTCTCGCCGAGCACCGTGCTCGGCGAGTAGTAGACGATGCCGTCGCCCGGCTTGATACGACGCAACGGCGCCGCCTTGCCGTGATTGACCTGCATGAAGCCATCCTTGCGGCCGATCCGCACATGCTCGGCCGATGCGACGGCTACCCAGAAAGCGCTCATCCTTGCGCTCCCTCGAACGGCCAGTAGACGCGCAGGCGATGATTGTCCGGATCGAGCGCCACGAAAGTGCGGCCGAAATCGAGATCGGTTGGAGCCTGCAGTACGTTGATCCCCCTGCCAGTCCAATCCGCATGGGTGGCGTCGACCGCTGCCGCGTTCTCGACGGCAAGCACGAGCTCGCCGCCACCGCCTGCCGCCGCCGCGGCCGGTTCGACCGCATGGCGCGACCAGAGGCCGAGCTTGAAGCCCTTGTCGAGCACGAACATCGCGAAGGTCGGCGAGGTTTCGACCGGCTCGCGCCCAAGCAACGAGGCGTAGAACGCGCCGCTCTTTTCCGGGCTGTCGACATAGAGGATGACGAAATTCGGCGTGGTCATATCTGATCTCCAAAGTGTCTGAACCTTGGAGACCATATGCGGGCCTGCTGTCAGATTCTGGCAGCAACGATCAGCGGGAAGCGTCTTTCGCGCCATTCGCGCCCGGCGCATCGAGCGTCGCCCGCCACTCCTTCAGCATGGCCTGGCGGCGGCGCGGATAGCGGATGTCGGTCGCTGTCAGGCCGGACATCCGGTCGGCGCGGAAATGCCGGAAATCCTGGCGCGTTTCGCACCACGCCACCATCACCCGCACCTTGTCGAAGAAGGCGAGCGCGAATGGCCAGACCAGGCGCTTCGATGCCGCTCCCCCAGCGTCACGATAGAGAAAGCCGAGCTTGCGCTCGTCGCGGATCGCCTGCCGCACGACACCGAGGTCGATCGCTTCGGCATTTTCCGAGCCCGGCCCAACGAGCAGCGTCGTTGCATCGAGGTCTTCGCGCAAATCATCCGGCAGCACCGCCGCGATCTTGGCCAGCGCATCCGTCGCGGCAGCCGCCAACCTTTTGTCCGGCTGCTTCGCCACCCAGCGCGATCCAAGCACGATCGCCTCGATCTCCTCGTCGCTGAACATCAGCGGCGGCAGCATGAAGCCGGGCTTCAGCACATAGCCAAGCCCCGCCTCGCCTTCGATCGGCGCGCCCTGCCCCTGCAGCGTCGCGATATCGCGATAGAGCGTGCGGATCGACACGCCCATCTCGTCCGCAAGCGTGCGGCCGCTCACCGGCCGGCGGTGGCGGCGCAGGATCTGGACGAGGTCGAGCAGGCGGGCTGAACGGGACATAGTCGGTTTCGCGTCTCAAAAACTGGGTGCATCGCAGATGCGGGACCATTTTGTTGCGCGGCCCGAAGCCCTATGTCAAAAGCGGCCTGCCGTTCCGGAGACCGTTCTTGAAATCCTTTCGCGATCGAAACCGCGACAACCGCCCGCGCCAGCCTGCGAAAGCCAGCAGCGTCCAAGCACGTCCAGGTGAAGCGAGGCCGGAGCACCGGCAGGAAGCCAAACCGGCGCCGCGCGTGCTTGCGCGCCGCGAGGGCTCCTTGCCCGCCGAGCGCCTGCCATTGATCCTCGAAGTCGCGCCCAACGCCAATTACGCGCTGCTCGACAGCGGCGCCGGCGAGAAGCTCGAGCAATACGGTCCCTACCGCATCGTGCGCCCCGAAGGCCAGGCAATCTGGCAGCGGGCCCTCCCGGCCAAGGAATGGGAACGCGTCGACGCCATCTTCACCGGCGACACCGACGAGGAAGGCATCGGCCGCTGGCGCTTTCCAAAGGTGCCGCTCGGCGAGACCTGGCCGATGAAGCATGACGGCATCGACTATCTCGGCCGCTTTACCTCGTTTCGCCATGTCGGCGTCTTTCCGGAACAGGCTTCGCATTGGGACCATATGGCAGGGCTGATCGCGTCGGCGAAGCGCCCGGTCAAGGTGCTGAACCTCTTCGGCTATACCGGGCTTGCCTCACTGGTGGCGGCCCGCGCCGGCGCCGAGGTCACCCATGTCGATGCCTCGAAGAAGGCGATCGGTTGGGCGCGCGAGAACCAGGAGATGGCCGGCCTTGCCGAAAAGCCGATCCGCTGGATCGTCGAGGACGCCATGAAATTCGCCGAGCGCGAGGAGCGTCGCGGCAGCCGCTACGACATCGTGCTGTTCGATCCGCCGGCCTATGGCCGCGGCCCCAAGGGCGAGGTCTGGCAATTGTTCGAAGACCTGCCGGGCCTTACCGACCTCTGCCGCTCGATCCTGACGCCTAAACCATTGGCTGTCGTCCTCACCGCCTATTCGATCCGCGCCTCCTTCTTCGCCATCCATGCGCTGATGCGCGATACTTTCGCCGGCATGGGCGGCACGGTCGAGTCCGGCGAACTGATCATTCGCGAGAAATCCGCCGGCCGCGCGCTGTCGACCTCGCTGTTCTCGCGCTGGGTGGCCTGAATGACTGCACATGACGGCGCACGCCCTGTCGGGCAGGTCAAGGAAGTCACCAGCCTCGCCAATCCGCTGGTCAAGGACATCAAGGCGCTGGCGCTGAAGAAATTCCGCGACCAGCAGAACGCCTTCATGGCCGAAGGCCTGAAGCTGGTCATCGACGCCCTCGACCTCGGCTGGTCGATCAGAACCTTGGTCTTCGCCAAGGCCGGACGCGGCAATGCGGCCGTCGAGAAGGTCGCAGCGCGCACCGTCGCCGCCGGCGGCACGGTGCTCGAAGTCTCGGAAAAAGTGCTCGCCGCCATCACCCGCCGTGAAAACCCGCAAATGGTGGTGGGCGTCTTCGCGCAGCAGACCGTGCCGCTGAAAGACATCCGCGCCAGGGACGGCGACGTCTGGGTGGCGCTCGACCGGGTACGCGACCCGGGCAATCTCGGCACCGTGATCCGCACCGTCGACGCCGTCGGCGCCAAGGGCATCATCTTGGTCGGCGACACCACCGATCCGTTCTCGCTTGAGACGGTGCGCGCCACCATGGGCTCGATCTTCGCCGTGCCCATCGCCAGGGCGACCGAGCAGGCCTTCCTCGCCTGGCGGCGCGATTTCTCCGGCCTGGTCGCAGGAACGCACCTCAAGGGCGCGGTCGACTATCGCTCCGTCGACTTCTCAAGGGGGCCGGTCTTGCTGTTGATGGGCAACGAGCAGCAGGGGCTGCCCGAGAGCCTCGCCGAAAGCTGCGACCGGCTGCTCAGAATCCCCCAGGCAGGCCGCGCCGATTCGCTCAATCTGGCGGTCGCCACTGGCGTGATGCTGTTCGAGATCCGGCGCGGCGCATTGAAGCTCGATCCCGCCAACGACATCCGATGAAGGCTGGCGATGAGGACTGCTAAGTGAAATCCTGGTCCCCTTATGTCGTGCTGGTCGTCATCGCCATTGCGCTCGACCAGTGGATCAAGCAGCTGGTCGAGAACGGCCTCGCCTTTCAGGAGAAGGTCGATCTGCTGCCGTTCCTGGCGCTGTTTCGCACCTACAACACCGGCATTGCCTTCTCGATGTTCCAGTCCTTCGGCGATACCGGCCTGGTGGTTATCGCCGTGCTGGTCGTCGCCTTCGTGCTCTATCTCGCCACGCGCACGCCTGCTGGCCATGTCGTCGCCCGCATCGGCTTTGCGCTGATCATCGGCGGCGCGCTCGGCAACCTCATCGACCGCGCCGCCTACGGCCACGTCATCGACTACATCCTATTCCACACGCCGGTCTGGTCCTTCGCGGTGTTCAACCTCGCCGACACCTTCATTTCGGTCGGCGCGGCTCTGGTCGTCTTCGACGAGCTGATCGGCTGGCGTCGCCAGCCGAAGCCGTCGCAAGATTGACCTCGAGCGGCGGTCGCCGCACAGTTGGTTCAGAGTTAAAACGAGGAGAAAAAAGTGTCAGATACCTTCAAAGCCATCCTCGTTTCGCGCGATGCGGACAAGAAGCAGTCCGTCGATATCGTCGACCTCACCGAGGCCGACCTGATGGAAGGCGATGTCACCGTCGCCGTCGAGGCCACCACGGTGAACTACAAGGACGGGCTCGCCATCACCGGCAAGGCGCCGGTCGTGCGCCGATGGCCGCTGGTTCCAGGCATCGATTTCGCCGGCACCGTGATCTCCTCCTCGCATGCCGACTGGCGCAAGGGCGATAAGGTGATCCTCAACGGCTGGGGCGTCGGCGAGACGCATTACGGCGCCTATGCCGGCCGCGCCCGCGTCAAGGGTGACTGGCTGGTGCCACTGCCCGAGGGCATGAGCGCGCATGATGCGATGGCCGTCGGCACGGCAGGCTACACGGCCATGCTCTGCGTCATGGCGCTGGAGCGGCACGGCATCGTGCCCGACCGCGGCCCGGTGGTGGTCACGGGCGCCGCCGGCGGCGTCGGCTCGGTCGCCATCTCGATCCTGTCGAGCCTCGGCTACCATGTCATCGCCTCCACCGGCCGCAACGCCGAAAGCCCCTATCTGATCGACCTCGGCGCGGCCGAGGTGATCTCGCGCGAAGAGCTCAGCCAGCCCGCGAAGCCGCTCGCCAAGGAGCGCTGGGCAGGCGGCGTCGATTCGGTCGGCAGCCACACCTTGGCCAACGCGCTGTCGATGACCTCCTATGGCGGCGCGATCGCCGCTTGCGGCCTGGCCGGCGGCATGGACCTGCCGGGAAGCGTCGCGCCCTTCATCCTGCGCGGAGTCTCGCTGCTCGGCATCGATTCGGTGATGGCGCCGAAAGCGGTCCGCCTGGAGGCATGGCGCCGCATCGGCACCGATCTCGACTTGAAGAAGCTGTCGACATTGTCGCACACGGTCGGTTTCGACGGCATCGTCGCCGCCGCGCGAGACATCGTCGAAGGCAAGGTCAGGGGCCGCGTCGTCGTCGATATGTAGCTGGAGCAATTCCAGGAAAAGTACGCGGCGGTTAGGCCCGTAGCCTTCCGTCCGCAATTGCTTGGAAACAACGGCCAGACCCCGCAAAGTCCCGGTTTTGCCCGCGCATGCGGGCGGCCGGAATCCGCGCGATCGCTAAAATTCGAACGATCCCTCCCAGTGTTCCATAATTTCTGTCTGGCATGGTCTGCGCATGGTCGCGGACTCCGACATCAGACAGGACAGCAAAGCCGCGGGCGCTGACAGGCTCATCCCCGATGCGCCGAAGCGGCAGGTGCTCGTCGCGCCGCCGCTGGCTCCCGAATTGCCCGCGGCCAGCCACGAAGGTCTGCCGTTCCTGACAATCGTCGCCATCGCCGTCCTGGCTGGCCTGGCGCATCTCACCGGAGCGCCGATCATCGTCACCATCGGCCTCGCCGCCGCGGCGCTTGCCGGCCTGGCCATGCATCTGCGCAACCGTCGCGACGAGCGGCGCACCGCAGCGCTTCTCGACGAGACCGCCGCCCGCAGCCGCGCCGAGATCGAGACTCTCGCCGACCGCATGTGGGAGATGCAGGAGAGCGAGGAGCGCTTCCGCGGCCTGATCGACGCGCTTGGCGACCTCGTCGTCCATCGCGATCGCGACGGCCATATCGTTTATGCCAACACCGTCTTTGCCTCGCTTGTCGAGGTCGACG
Source organism: Mesorhizobium sp. BH1-1-5 (assembly GCF_020165615.1). Lineage (NCBI taxonomy): Bacteria > Pseudomonadati > Pseudomonadota > Alphaproteobacteria > Hyphomicrobiales > Phyllobacteriaceae > Mesorhizobium > Mesorhizobium sp. BH1-1-5. The sequence continues at coordinate 179,398 of NZ_JAIUIM010000009.1, read as the reverse complement.
CGCGCGATCTTGCCGGCAAGACCTTGTCCGAGCTCGGCATCGATGTCGGCGTCGTTCCCGACGCCGCCTTCTCCGATCATGAATGTCTGAGTTCCACCGATGTCGCGATCCGCACCCCGAACGGGCCGCGCTGGTTCTCCTGGATCGAATTGTCGGTGCGCGACAAGGACACGGGCGCGGTCTCGCACCGGGCGATTGCCCGCGACATCACCGCCCGCAAGCGCGCCGAATCCTCGCTGATCACCGCGCGCGAGCGCGCCGAATACGCCAGCCAGGCCAAGTCGCGCTTCCTCGCCACCGTCAGCCATGAGATCCGCACGCCGATGAACGGCATCATGGGCATGGCGAAGCTGCTTGCCGACACCGACCTCTCGCCCGAACAGCGCACCTATGTCGGCGCCGTTTCCACCTCGGCCAGCGCGCTGCTCGCGCTCATCGAGGACCTGCTCGACTATTCCAAGATCGAGGCCGGCCGCTTCGAGCCCGAGCCGCAGCCGACCTCGCTGCGCGAAATCGCCGACAACATCATCGAGCTCCTGGCCGCAAAGGCCTTCGCCAAGAACATCGGCCTTGGCTGCCATGTCGAGCCCGACGTGCCGCAGATGATCACCGCCGATCCCGGCCGCGTGCGCCAGGTGCTGATCAACCTCATCGGCAATGCGGTGAAGTTCACCGACACGGGCGGCGTACTGCTCACCGTGGCGCGCGCCCGCACCGAGACCACCGACCGCATCTGCTTCACCGTCGCCGACACCGGCCCGGGCCTACGCGAAGAGGACATGGAGCGCATCTTCGAGGAGTTCGAACAGTCCGACGGCACCTCGACCAGGGTGCATGGCGGCGCGGGTCTCGGTCTTGCCATCTCGAAGCGGCTGGCCACCGCGATGGGCGGCACGATCTCGGTTTCGAGCCGGCTCGGCGAAGGGTCCGAATTCGTCCTCGAGCTTCCGGCGGTCGCGGCGACCGAGCCGCCGCCGCATCGCCACAACATCCTTGCCGACCGGCGGGCGGTGATCGTGTCGAAAAACGCCGTCGAGGCCGATGCCATCGCCCGCGCGATCAGGGCCCATGGCGGCATCGTCGAGATCGCGGCGACACCAAGCCAGGCCGCTCCCTTCGCTGCCGGCTGCAACGTGCTCCTGATCGACGCCGCGCTCGAAAACAGCGACGGCAGGCTGCTCAAGCGGCTGCGCGACTCAGGCTTCGCCGACTGCGAGGCCATCACCCTGATCGCGCCGACGGATCGCGGCATGCTCGGCGAATTCCGCGCCAGCGGCTACGCCACTTTCCTCGCCAGGCCGGTGCGCGGCGAAACCCTGCTGCGGGTGCTGTTGACCAGCCATGGCTCCGCGCTTGCCCAGCCGCAGCCACAGCCGCGCGAGGCTTCCTCGGCGCGCAAGCGGGACCAGGGCTTGTCGGTGCTGATCGCGGAAGACAACGACATCAACGCCATGCTCGCCCGCGCCACGCTGCTCAAGGCCGGGCATCGCGTCAAGATCGTCGGCAACGGCAAGGCCGCGGTCGATGCCGTTACCGATGCCGGCCTGAAGTTCCGCTTCGACGTGGTGCTGATGGACCTGCATATGCCCGTCATGGACGGGCTGGACGCGATCGCCGCCATCCGTCGCCATGAAGAGTCGCTCGCCATGCCGCCGATCCCGATCATGGTGCTCTCTGCCGACAGCCAGGAAAAGACCCGGCATGCCGTGCTCGCCCACGGCGCCAGCGGTTTCGTCACCAAGCCGCTCGACCCGGACGCGCTCGTCCAGGCGGTCGAGGGCCAGGTTGCCGCCTGAGGAAATTTTTAACGCTTGAAACGCCTTGGCACGCTTGGCTTTCGCGGCCACAAGATAGCCGGTTGATGGTATTGCCCAGCCGACAAAGTATTGCCCGCCACGTCGTATCACGGTACTGTCACAATCCTGTTGCACCTACACCGTATCCCCGTGCCAAGAGGGATGGCTCGAAGGAGAATCACTCGTGCATACAGTCGTGCCTGAATGTGACACTCGGCCGAACGCCGGCGGCGCCCTGCTCGCTGCCCGTAGCGCCGACGCCGTCGCAAGCGGTGCTCCGCTGGGCCGCATCGGCAATCTCGAGGTGCGGCTCGCCCGCAACGAGGCCGAGATCGCCGCCGCGCAGGAAGTCCGCTATCGGGTATTCTACGACGAGCTTGGCGCGAGGAAGGACCTTTTCCAGGCGCAGGACCGGCGCGACGCCGACCGTTTCGACCCGCTCTGCGATCACCTTCTTGTGTTGGACACCTCCCTTCCCGGTCCCGAGCATCGCCGCATCGTCGGCACCTATCGCTTGCTGCGGCAGGAGATCGCCGCGACCGCCGGCGGCTTCTATTCCGAGGGCGAGTTCGAGCTCACCAAGCTGATCGCCAGGCACCCCGGCCAGCGCTTCCTCGAGCTCGGCCGTTCCTGCGTTCTGCCGGAATACCGCTCCAAGCGCACCATCGAGGCGCTCTGGCAGGGCATCTGGGCCTATATCAACCACTACGACATCGGCGTGATGACCGGCTGCGCCTCCTTCCATGGCATCGTGCCGGCGGCGCATGCCGAGGCGCTGACCTATCTCGCCCATCATTGCCGCACCAACTCCGCCTGGGACGTTCGCGCGGTTCCGGGACGCTACTGCTCCATGGACCTGATGCCGATCGAGGCGGTGAACACCAAGGCGGCGATCGCCGCCATGCCGCCGCTGGTCAAGGGCTACCTACGCGTCGGCGCTCGCATCGGCGACGGCTGCGTCATCGACCACGAATTCTCGACCGTCGACGTCTTCGTCGTCATGCCGGTCAAGGAGATCGGCGCCCGCTACGTCAATTACTATGGCGGCGAAGGGCAGCGCTTCGCGGCATAGCGAATAGCGAATAGCGAATAGCGAATGGAAACGCTATCTCGGGTAATCTCTACTCTCTACTCGCTACTCCCTATTCGCTACTCGCTTAGGGGATGTCTTCCGGCCTCCGTCCCGGCCGGCTCTTATAGGCCGGAAACGACCAGCCGAATTTAAGCGCCCCGCCGCGCACCATGAACGCGCCCGCGAAGCCGAGCAGGCTGGAGGCCAGCGCCGGCAGGCCGGCAAGATCGCCAAGCGTGAAGATGGTGGCGCCGGCAAGGGCGGCCGTCACATAGATTTCTGGCCTGAGCAGCACCGAAGGCTCGCCGGCAAGCAGGTCGCGCAAGATGCCGCCGAAGGTCGCCGTCAGCACGCCCATGACGACCGACACGACCGGCGAGCCGGTGATCGCCAGCCCCTTGGCCGCGCCCATCACGGAGAACGCGGCAAGTCCGATGGCGTCGAGCCAGAGCAGCAATTTGTAGCGCGATTCGAACCGGTGCGCGCTGAAGAAGACCAGCACCGCGACGACGGCGCAGATCAGCACATAGCCGCTGTTGGCGACCCAGAACACCGGCAGGTTGAGGATGGCGTCGCGCAACGTCCCGCCGCCGATGCCGGTGACGCTGGCCAGGAACAGAAAGCCGATGATGTCGAGCTCTTTGCGCGATGCGGCAAGCGCGCCCGTCGCCGCGAAGACGGCGACGCCGGCATAGTCGAGCAACGCGATGGGGTTCATTGGGTGAGCGAGTAGTGAGTAGCGAAAAGTGAGTAGAGGAATAGCACGAAGCCGCAGAGAAATATCAGTCCCCTACTCACTACTCCCTATTCGCTACTCACTATCAAGCATCCTTCTCGGCCTGCTCGTTCACCGGGCCCGGCTCGACCTTCGCCTCGCCGGTTGCCTTCGGGCCGCCCTTGGCGACGCCGACCATCGCCGGCCGCAGCACGCGCTCGCCGATCGAATAGCCAGGCTGCACCACCTGGACAACGGTACCGGCCGGAACTTCCGGATTCGGCACCTCGAACATCGCCTGGTGGAAGTTCGGATCGAACTTCTCGCCTTCGGGCGCGAGTTTCTTCACGCCATGGCGCTCCAGCGCCGAAAGCATGGCGCGCTCGGTGAGGTCGACGCCTTCGATCAGCGACTTGAAGCCGGCGTCGCCGCCAGCCTTCGCCTCGGCGGGGATCGCGTCCAGCGCGCGGCGCAGATTGTCGGACACCGACAACATGTCGCGCGCGAAATTGGCGACGGCGTAGGCGCGGGCGTCCTGAACGTCGCGCGCGGTGCGCCGCCGCAAATTCTCCATCTCGGCCGCGGTGCGCAGCGCGCGGTCCTTCAGTTCCTCGTTTTCCTTCAGCAGCCGCACCAGCGCTTCGTAGTCGCCGTCGACGCCACCTTCCGCACGCTCGCCGGAAGCCTGGGTGGCTTCCATATCTTCGGGCGTGCGTTCGTCTTTTGCCTGGTCGCTCATCGCGTTTCCCGTCATTCGGATTGGTCTGGATTTGCGCCCGATATCGAGGTTTGGGCGTCAAAAATCAAGGGGTAAGCGCTGGCCGCGGATGTCGGGCCATCGTTTCAAATTAATTCAAATTTTACCGTATCACACAGCTTTGCTTGCCCTCAAATGCCGTTGCGGGAACCATAAGCGGGCTGGAGGAGTTTCGAAGCCGACACAGGATTTTGGGACGATGAACGGCAACAACGGCAACAGGCGCGCCGAATTGGCCAACGATATCAGGCGGCAAGCGGGCAGCGAAGCGACGAAGCGCTTCATGCGCACCTTGCCGGCATTTCGCTTGGAAAAGAAGGTGCCCCAGCGGCTGAGCGACCTGCTTGACCGCCTCGACAACGCCGAGGCGAAGACTGCGGGCGGCGGAAGGCGTCAATAGCCGTACGCCGCAATTAGAGCAATTCCAGGAAACGTGTGTAGCGGTTGGGCTCGGCGACTTCGCCGTAGCCTTCCGTCCGGAATTGCGCAAAAAACAAGTTTCAGGCCGCCTTGCGGTCGTCACGCATCAGCGCTTCGCCGTGGCGGATCTCGGTGCCGAGCACTTTCAGGCATTCCCGCATGAAGGCGGCAAGGCCCGGCCAGCCCTTGGCTGAAACCAGATTGCCGTCGACATGCGCGCCGGTCGGCGCGACATCGATATAGATGCCGCCGGCAAGCGTCACTTCCGGCTCGCAGTAATGCAGCGCCGCGACTTCCTTGCCGCGCACCACGCCATCGACCGCGATCAGGATCTGAGCGCCATGGCAGATGGTGAAGATCGGCTTGCCTGTTTCATGGAAATGCCTGACCAGCGCCTGCACGCGCTTGTCGATGCGGATATATTCCGGCCCGCGCCCGCCCGCCGCGTACACCGCGTCGTAGTCGGCAGGGTTCACCTCGGTGAAGGTCTTGTTGAGGATGTAGTCATGGCCGAGTTTTTCGGTATAGGTCTGGTGGCCCTCGAAGTCGTGCAATGAGGTCTTGAGCACATCGCCGGCCTTCTTGTCGGGACACACGACATGGACGGTGTGGCCGACCGCGTGCATGGCCTGTTCAAAGACGAAAATCTCGTACTCCTCGCTGAACTCGCCAACGAGCATCAATATTTTCTTGCCTGCCATGCTGCTTCCTCCCTTAGCTGGTTATTTATTTCGGATCGCGAAATAATAACTCTATCCTAAGGGCAAGACGATCAAAGGGGAAGCACGAATCGTATGGCTGGTCTGACCAGATGGATTTCGCACTATCGATTGGCGCGTAAAGAGAACGCTATGGAGGGAAAACCGAAGAGACTGGTCCGACCAAGACCGGCAGGATCAGGTCGCTGCCTGGATCATGTCCGCGGCCTTCTCCGCGATCATGATCGTGGGCGCATTGGTGTTGCCGCCGATCAAGGTAGGCATCACCGAGGCATCGACCACACGCAGCCCTTCCAGCCCGCGAACCTTGAGCTTCGGATCGACCACGGCCATGTCGTCGATGCCCATCTTGCAGGTGCCGGCAGGGTGGTAGATCGTGTCGGCGCGCGCCCTGATATGCGCCATCAGGTCGGCATCGCTTGAAGTGCCGGCGGTGTAGATTTCCCTGGCGCGATATTTCGCCAGCGCCGGCGCTTCCAATATGGCGCGCATCATCCGCACGCCCCTGAGTAGAAGGTCGGCGTCGCGCTCGTCCTCTAGGAAGCGCGGGTCGATGCGCGGCGGCGCTAGCGGATCCGCGCTCATCAGCCCCACCTCGCCGCGGGAATGCGGCCTCAGCACACAGACATGGCAGGAAAAGCCGTAGCCCATATGCAGCTTGCGGCCATGGTCGTCGACGATGGCGATGCAGAAATGCAATTGCAGGTCGGGACGCTCGATCGCCGGGTCGGATTTGAGGAAAGCGCCGCCTTCGGCATAGGGGTGGCGATCATGCCGGTGCCGTCCTTGCGCCAGCGCAGCATGTGCCTGATCAGGCCCGGCATGCCGCGCAGGCCGATGCCCATCAGATCCGTCTCCCGCGACTTCCAGGCGAGGATGAAATCGAGATGGTCCTGCAGATTCCGGCCGACGCCGGGCAATTCGTGGACGAGCGGAATACCATGCGCCGCGAGCTCGACCGCCGGACCGATGCCCGAGAGCAGAAGCATCTGCGGCGAACCGAACGCCCCGCCGCACAGGATGACCTCGCGTCTGACTTCCGCGACCGCTTCGCTCTTGCCGATACGATAGCGCACGCCTGTGGCGCGCTTGCCGTCGAGGACGACGCGCGTCGCATGCGCGCCGGTGACCACGGTGAGGTTCGGCCGGCCGATCGCTGGATGCAGATAGGCGGCCGCCGCCGAGCAGCGCTCGCCGTTTCGGCCCTCGCCCCAGAACTGCGTCACCTGATAGAGGCCAGCCCCTTCCTGCTCCGGCCCGTTGAAGTCGTCGTTGCGCCTGATCTGGTTTTCGCCGCAAGCCTCGACGAAAGCGCTGGAGATCGCGCGCGGTTCCTGCTGCTCGGCGACCCTCAGGGGCCCGTCGCCGCCATGCAGGGCATCGGTGCCGCGCTGGTTGCCCCTCGGCGCGCCGGAAATAGGGTAGCACCTCGTCCCACAACCAGCCATTGCAGCCGAGACCGGCCCATTCGTCATAGTCGCGGCGGTAGAGCATGGCGTTGATGGCGCTGGAGCCGCCCAGGGCCTTGCCGCGCGGCTGCTAGCCCCTGCGGCCGTTGAGGCCCTCTTGCGGCACTGTGGCGAAAGCCCAGTTGTTGATCTTCGGCCGCCCCGGCAGCAGGGCGATGATGCCGGCCGGCGCGCGGATCAGCAGATCCTTGCCGACGCCGCCCGCCTCGAGCAGGCAGACCGTCTTCGATGGGTCATCGGAAAGCCTGGCGGCAAGCGCCGAGCCGGCGGAGCCGCCGCCGGCGATGACATAGTCGTAGCGCATCTTCTCCCCCCGGCGGATGTTTCCGTCCGTTTACCCGAGAGAATGCCTGCCGGCGCGATTTGTAAAGATGCCGCCGCGTTAGCTCGGTCGCTTGCGCCGCCAGGAATATTTCGGCCCCTTGGGCTCCTGCTCCACGGCTGGCTGATAGTACACCGGCAGACCACCGGTCCGGCCTTCCTCAAGACGCTTCAACAGCACCGGATTGGAGACCTCGAACTCGTCGAAGCCGAGCCGCAGCATATGCGGCAGCTGGTCGACCAGCACCTGGCCGGTGGCGCGCACCGCGCCCTTGAAATGATGCCGGGCCCGCAGCAATTCGCCCTTGGAAAAGGAGCGGCCGTCATTGAAGGCCGGGAAGGCGAGCGCCACCAGCGACAGCTGGTCCAGCAGGCCGGTTATCTTGTCGAGCTCGTCGCCCGGCTGCAGCAGAACGCCGAGGCGCTCGCGGGCCGACTTGCGGACCTCCTCATCAAGCCCGAGAAACGCCTGCAGCGGCAGGATGAAGCGGCCATTGCCGGCGAGCGCCTCGGCGCCTTCGGCGTGGGTCCACTCGTCCTCGCGAAAACCGTCCGTGGTCCAGAGGCGGGTCCCCGCTGTCGTCGATCCAATCATCAAAAATCCTAAAGTTCAAAATTGTCCCAGCGAGCCGGCAGGCCGCCAGCAACCGGAAGCCGCCGCTTGCGAACCGGCATCACGTGGATAGCGATATACCCTAAAGTGAGGCGTCGGTCAGCGACTTCTCCAGGCCCGACAAATGGATGCCGCACTCTGTCTTGGCGTGGCCAGCCCAGCGGCCGCTGCGCGCATCCTCGCCCGGCTGCACCGGCTGCGTGCAGGGAAAGCAGCCGATCGAAAGATAGCCATAGGCGACCAGAGGATTTTCGCGCAGCGCGTGCGCACGCATATAGTCGGCCTGGTCCGACGTCGTCCAACGCGCCAGCGGGTTGATGCGGATGCGCGAGCCGACCGCCTCGAAGACCGGAAGTGCCGCCCGCGTCGACGCCTGGAAGCGCTTGCGCCCGGTGAACCAGGCGCGGAACGGCTCGACGCCGCGCGCCAGCGGCTCGACCTTGCGCACGTTGCAGCAGGAATCGGTGTCGGTCTCATGTAGCCTGCCGGTCGGGTCGACACGTTCTAACGCCGCCTCCTCCGGCTTGATCACCCTGATATCGGTCAGGCCGAAATCGGCGACCAGCGCGTCGCGATAGCCGAGCGTCTCGTCGAAATGCTTGCCGGTGTCGAGGAAGATCACGGGCAGGGTACGGTCGATCTCCGAAATCATGTGCAGCAGCACGGCGGAGTCCGCGCCGAAGGACGACACGGCGGCGACCTCGCCGCGGAAGGCTTCGCGCACCGAGCGCTCGATGATCTCGATCGGCTTCAGATGGCCGTGCAGCGCGTCAAGCCCCGCCGCTTCCGCGGCAATGCCGGCCTCGACGCCGCCCACCCGGTCAAGCGGCCTTAGTTTCGCCAGCATAGAGCGCCTCCTTGAACGGCGCGGGACCGACACGGCGGTAGGCGTCGATAAAACGTTCGTCGGGATTGAGCCGAAGGCCGAGATAGGTATCGACGATCTGCTCGATGGCATCGGTGATCTCTTCCGAGGAGAAGCCGCGGCCGATGATCTCGCCGACCGAGGTGTTCTCGTCGGCCGAGCCGCCAAGCGTCACCTGGTAGAGCTCGGAACCCTTCTTCTCCACACCCAGGATACCGATATGGCCGACATGGTGGTGGCCGCAGGCGTTGATGCAGCCGGAGATCTTCAGCTTCAATTCGCCGATCTCACGCTGCCGCTCGAGCGAAGCGAAGCGGCGCGAGATTTCCTGCGCCACCGGAATGGAGCGTGCCGTGGCGAGCGCGCAATAATCGAGGCCCGGGCAGGAAATGATGTCGCTGATCAGGTTGGAATTGGCCGTCGCCAGGCCGATCTCGACAAGCGCGTCATAGACCGCCTTGAGATCGGCGCGCGCCACATGCGGCAGGATCAGGTTCTGCTCGTGGCTGACCCGCAATTCGTCGAAGGCGTACTTCTCGGCGATGTCGGCGACGGCTTCCATCTGGCTGTCGGTGACGTCGCCGGGCACCTCGCCGATGCCCTTGAGCGAAATCGTCACCGCCGCGTAGTCGGGGTGACGATGCGTCACGACATTCTGGTCGAGCCATTCCGAAAAGCCTTTGGAGTCGAGACGTGCCTGCTTGACGAGAGCATCGCCTTCCGGCCGTGCCGACAGCGCCGGCGGCGCGAAATAGGCGTTGATGGCCGCGATGTCGGCCTCCGGCAACTTCAGCTCGGTGTCCTTGAGCTCCTGCCATTCGGCCTCGATCTGCCGTACGATCTCCTCGACGCCGGTCTCGTGCACCAGGATCTTGATGCGCGCCTTGTACTTGTTGTCGCGGCGGCCGTAGAGGTTGTACACGCGCAGGATCGCCGTGCAGTAGGACAGCAACTCGGCTTCCGGCAGGAAGTCGCGGATCTTCTTGGCGACCATCGGCGTGCGGCCCAAGCCGCCGCCGACATAGACGGCAAAACCCAGCTCGCCGGCCGCGTTCTTCTTCAGGTGCAGGCCGATGTCATGCGCCTGGATGGCAGCCCGGTCGCGCTCGGCCCCAGTCACCGCGATCTTGAACTTGCGCGGCAGGAACGAGAATTCCGGATGAACCGAGGACCATTGCCGCAGGATTTCGGCGTAGGGACGCGGATCGGCGACCTCGTCCGCGGCCGCCCCGGCGAAGTGGTCGGCGGTGACGTTGCGGATGCAATTGCCGCTGGTCTGGATGCAATGCATCTCGACGCTGGCGAGATCGGCCAGGATCGCCGGAACGTCGGCGAGCGCCGGCCAGTGGAACTGCAGGTTCTGGCGCGTGGTGAAATGGCCGTAGCCCTTGTCGTATTTGCGCGCGATATGGCCGAGCATGCGCAATTGCCCACTGTTCAGCGTGCCGTAGGGCACCGCGATGCGCAGCATATAGGCATGCAGCTGCAGATAGACGCCGTTCATCAGCCGGAGCGGCCGGAACTGGTCCTCGCTGATCTCGCCGGCGAGCCGGCGCTTTACCTGGTCGCTGAACTCGGCGACGCGGGCCTGAACGAAATCGTGGTCGAACTCGTCGTAACGGTACATGCTTCGTCTTTCCAGGCGCGTCCGCCCGTTGCCTTCCTTGGATTTAAGCGGCTCGTTCGGCTTGCTTGCCGAGATCGGGGTGGATGGTCGGGCCCGCGGCGCGGATCTTCTCGCGCAGCCGCACCGGCTCGACCAAACCATCGACAACCGTGACGTCGATCACGTTGACGTCCAGGACTTCATTGTTGGCGGCGGCCGCGGCGCCGATCGCTTCCAGCCGGTCTTCCGCCGCCTTGTCATGGGCGATATCGGCATGACCGACCGTCTCCGCCCAGCCGCCATCGGCGTACCAGACGGCAATGCCGTCGGAGAGCCTGTTCGCGGTCAGTACCTTCATTGCTCAACTCCTTCGGCGACGGCTGACGCCGCGCCCTCATGCCCCGTATCTTCACGTCTATGTGCCGCAAGCGGCTCGGATTGTTCAAAATTGGCGCCGGCAACGGCGTCGCCGATGATCGTCATCACCGGGCCGGTGAGGTCGGCGCGCTCTTCCAGCGACGGCAGGTCGGCCAGCGTGCCGTGGAAACGGCGGCGGGTGCCGAGGCTGGCGTTCTCGACGACGGCGACGGCGGTGTCCGGCGACAGTCCCGCTTCGATCAGCCGGCCGGCGACTTCGGCCGCGACCGAGCGGCCCATATAGACGGCGACGGTCGCACCCGAGATGGCAAGCTTTGCCCAGTCGGGCAGCGAATTGCCCTTGAGATCGTGGCCGGTGGTGAACACCATCGAGGACGAAACGCCGCGCAGCGTCAGCGGCAGCTCGAAATCGGCGGCGGCGGCGAAGGCGGCGGTGACGCCCGGAACCACCTCGTAGGCGATCCCGGCCTCGCGAAGCGCTGCCATTTCCTCGCCGGCGCGTCCGAACACCAGCGGATCGCCGGACTTCAGCCGCACCACGCGCTTGCCGGCGCGGCCCAGCTCGACGAGCAGCGCGTTGATCTCTTCCTGGCTCTTCGAATGGCAGCCCTTGCGCTTGCCGACCGGCAGCCGCTCGGCGTCGCGGCGGCCCATGCCGACGATCGCTTCCGGCACCAGCGCGTCGTAGACGATGGCATCGGCCTCCATCAGCAGGCGATGCGCGCGCAAGGTCAAAAGGTCCTCCGCTCCGGGACCGGCGCCGACCAGCGCGATATATCCCTCGACCGGAGCATCCTGAGCCAGGAGCTCGAGCGCCGCGCCATGCGCTTCGGCGAGCTCGCCGGCTTCGACGGCCCTGGCCGGCGCGCCGGCGAAGAAATCGCTCCAGAAGCGACGGCGGCGATTGCCCTTCGGCAGGCTCTCGGCTGAGGCGCGGAAGGACGCGGCAAGAGCCGCCAGCCGGCCGAGCGACGGCGACAGCATGCGGTCGATGCGCCCGCGCAGCATCTGCGCCAGCACCGGTCCCGCCCCTTCGGTGCCGATGGCAATGGCGACCGGCGCGCGGTTGACCAGCGCCGGGGTGAAGAAATCGCAGAGCTCCGGGCGATCCACGGCGTTGACCGCAATACCCAGCCGGCGCGCGTCCTCGACGACGCGGCGGTCGAGCGCCTCGTCGCCGCTCGCGGCGAACACCAGGGCGGCGCCTTGGAGATGCGCGGCCTCGTAGGCCGCATCGATGTGAACGGCGCCGGTCGACGCGATGAAATCCAGCAGGCCGCCGCCGGCATTGTCGGCAACGATGCGCAGCACCGCGCTCGATTGCGAAAGCAGCCGCGCCTTGGCAAGCGCTTCCTCGCCATTGCCGACGATGGCTACGGCTTCGCCGTCGACCCGCATGAAGACGGGAAAGGTATTGAGCTTGGCGTTGGTTGGCGGCATGGCGATGAGCAATACTGGAACAGTTTGGCAGTTTTACGCAGCCACGCCAAAAACCAGAAGGCAAGCACTCGCGCGCCGCCGAACGGCAGGCAATCGCTTTTTCGCAACCGCGAAAGCCAAGAGAAAAAAATTCTACTTTGAGAATAAAACAGTCAGGGCAGCATAAGAGACCGCCTTGATCCGCCGTAATTTTTAGCGCCGAACTGGGGAAGCCGCAAAACAGTTTTTTCTAAATTCTACTAAGTTAGTAGATTAAAGGCGACCTTGCCGGATCGGCATCCGGCCTCGTCGATTGAGATCATCGAAGCGCCACCGCCAGATCGGAACAATCATGCTCCGCGGCTCGTTTGCCTAGCGATCCATCCTGCCGATCCCGAACTCCATCGGTCGGCAATCACGCGCACAAGGAGGAACGCCATGAGCATCAGGCTGAAGCACGGATTATGGGTCGTCGTGGCCGACGGCGAAAAGGCGCTCTTCCTTCGCAACCAGGGCGACAACAAGTTCCCGAACCTGGAAGTGGTGCAAGAGATGGAGCAGGAGAATCCGGCCACGCGCGAGCAAGGCAGCGACAAGCCGGGCCGCCAGAGCAACGAAGGCCCCCGCGGCGCCGTCGAAGAAACCGATTGGCACCGCCTCGGCAAGGAGCGCTTCGCTGTCGAGATTGCCGACCGGCTGTACAAGCTTGCGCATCGCGGCGCGTTCGACGCGGTCGTGCTGATCGCGCCGCCGCAGGTGCTTGGCGAGATACGCCAGAAACTGCACAAGGAGGTGAGCGGGAAGGTGCAGGCCGAAATCCCCAAGACGCTCACCAACCACACGGTTTCGGATATCGAGAACCTGTTGCAGGCGGCATAAGGCGGCGAAAAGAAAGCGGCTTCGAGGCTGGATCACGTCTCGAAGCCGTCTCTTCGGCGGCGTGGCGTCGATTTTGCGCGGCACACCCCTGCTTCCGCGTCGATTTCTGCGCCGCGGTGGTTGCATCATCGCCGCTCCCTCCACCATATTGCCGAAGGCGACGGCCTTGGCGGGCGCCCATCCGACATCGCGAATCTCGAAAGGCGCTCCATAGACAATGCCGCATGACACTCCCCTTATCGCCACCATCGTCGCCGGTCTGGGGCTTGCTTTCGTCTTCGGGGCTTTAGCCAACCGTTTCCGCATCCCGCCACTTGTCGGCTATCTCGTCGCCGGCGTCCTTGTCGGTCCGAACACGCCCGGCTTCGTCGCCGACGCCAGCCTTGCCAACGAGCTCGCGGAAATCGGCGTCATCCTTTTGATGTTCGGCGTCGGCCTGCATTTTTCGCTGAAGGACCTTCTATCCGTCCGCGCCATCGCCGTGCCGGGCGCCATCGTGCAGATCGGCTTTGCCACGCTGCTCGGTGTCGGGCTTGCCTGGTTGCTCGGCTGGTCGCTGGGCGCCGGCCTGGTCTTCGGCCTGGCGCTTTCGGTAGCTTCGACCGTGGTGCTTTTGCGCGCCCTGCAGGAGCGGCGGCTGATCGAGACCGAACGCGGCCGCATCGCCGTCGGCTGGCTGATCGTCGAGGATCTTGCCATGGTGCTGGCGCTGGTGCTGTTGCCGGCGCTCGCCGGTGTGCTCGGCGGCCAGCCGCAGGTCGATGACCATGCGAGCCTGCTTTCGCTGCCCGCCAGCTACGGCATATGGGGCGTGGTCGGCATCACGCTCGCCAAGGTCGCCGCCTTCGTCGTCGTCATGCTGGTGGTTGGCCGCAGGGTCATTCCGTGGATCCTGCATTACGTCGCCCATACCGGCTCCCGCGAGCTGTTCCGGCTCTCCGTGCTGGCGATTGCGCTCGGCGTCGCCTTCGGCGCGGCGAAGCTGTTCGGCGTCTCGCTGGCGCTCGGCGCCTTCTTCGCCGGCATGATCATGAGCGAGTCCGAGCTCAGCCACCGCGCGGCGGAGGAATCGCTGCCACTGCGCGACGCCTTCTCGGTGCTGTTCTTCGTCTCGGTCGGCATGCTGTTCGACCCGTTCAGCCTGATCAGCAACGGCCTGCCGATCCTCGCCACCTTGGCCATCATCATCATCGGCAAGTCGATCGCGGCCTTCGTCATCGTGATCGCGTTTCGCTATCCGATCGCGACTGCGCTGATGATTTCGGCGAGCCTTGCCCAGATCGGCGAGTTTTCCTTCATCCTGGCCGAGCTTGGCGTCGGCCTGAAACTGTTGCCCGAACAGGGCCGCGACCTGATCCTGGCCGGCGCCATCCTGTCGATCCTGCTCAATCCGCTGATGTTCCTGGTCGTCGACTGGATGAAGCCGTGGCTCGAAAAAGGCGCCGGCAAACCTGCCGCGCCCGAGGAGGTAAGGCCTATCGGTCCGGCGACCGAGCCCGGCCAGGTCGCTTCGGTCCAGGCAGTTCCGGGAAAGGACGACGGCCCGCCGCCGAAAACGACGCTCGCCGGCCACTCCATCCTGATCGGTTATGGCCGCGTCGGCAGCCTAGTGGGGGTCGCGCTGAAGGAAGCCGCCCTGCCCTTCCTGGTCATCGAGGATGCCGACAAGACGCTGGCCAAGCTGAAGGCGGACGGCGTCGAAACCGTCCCCGGCAACGCTGCCAACGCCGATGTCTTCGCGGCCGCCAATCCGGAAGGCGCCAGGCGGCTGATCCTCGCCATCCCCAACGCCTTCGAGGCGGGGCAGGTTGTGCTCAGGGCCCGCGCGGCCAATCCGGCGATCAACGTCATTGCCCGCGCTCATTCCGACGCCGAGGTCGAGCATCTGAAAGGCCTCGGCGCCGATACCGTGATCATGGGCGAGCGCGAGATCGCGCGCGGGATCGTCGAGGCGGTGACCGGCAAGGCCACGGTCCCGGTCGCTTCCGCCATCGAGGTCGACCCGCAACCTGCCTGATCGATATCAGGCCACGAACGCGGAACCGCCATTCTGCGCGATATCGCTGAGATATTTTGCCGGTGGCTTGCCCAGTGCCTTCTTGAACATGGTGATGAAGGCGGTGACGGACTCGTATCCGAGATCGCCCGACACCTGCTGCACGCTGGCGCCGGCGGACAGTTCCCTGAGCGCCACGATCAGATGCAGCTGCTGGCGCCAGCGGCCGAAACTCAAACCCGTCTCCTTGACGACAAGGCGAGCCAGGCTGCTCTCGCTGAGCGCCACGCGATCCGCCCACTCCGCCAGCGTGCTGCGGTTGGCTGGATCGTTTGCCAGCGCTTCGGCGATCCGCCGCAGCCGCGGCTCGGCCGAGATCGGCAAATGCAATTGCTGAACCGGCATGAGCGGCAACTCGGCAAGAAGGACTTTTCCCAGAAAATCGCATCTCGGCTCGTCCGGCGCGCATTCCGACAGCTCGATGATCAGCTCGCGCAGCAGCGGCGAGATCGAAAGCGTGCAGCACTGTTCCGACAGGTCGGTGGCGCCGGGCTCGATATAGACGAAGAAAATCCGGGCGTTCGCCGTCGCGACGTTGCTGTGTTCCATGCGGCTCGGCACCCACACCCCGCAGTGCGGCGGCACCATCCAAAGCCCGCTCGGAACGCGGCAGGTGACGCCGCCGCCGAGCGCGAAGACGAGCTGCCCTTTGCGATGCCAATGTGCCGGTACCTCGGCCCTTCTCTCGGTCACGTCGACGCCGACGACGATCGCCGGCGCGGCCACGTCGTCGACGTCGAAGTTCGACCAGGGCCAGCGTAGCGGCTGCCTCATGCTTGACTGCTTTTAGCGATCATCTGGCTTTATCTCTAAATTCTTCAACCGCGAAAGTCGATAGGTTCGAGCCGTTCCGTCGCGATCGATCGCGACTCCCAGGCGTCATTTCAAAGGTGGTCCATGCTTGCTCTTGCTATCTCTTCAGACAGCTCCAACAGGCTGAAGCTCACCGAGGCTGACGAGCCAAACTGCAACGCGAATGAAGCATTGGTGACTGTTCATGCAACATCGTTGAATCGTGGTGAGCTGCGCCTGCTCGGCATGCGCCCCGACGGCTGGATACCTGGCCAGGACATTGTCGGCATCGTCGAACGCGCGGCGGCCGATGGCTCAGGCCCGGCCGCGGGCGCGCGGGTTGCGGCTTTGGTCGACCAGGCCGGCTGGGCCGAGCGCGTCGCCGTTCCGACCGACCGTCTCGCCGTGCTGCCGGACGCCGTCAGCTTCGCCTCCGCCGCCACGCTCCCGGTGGCGGGCACGACAGCGCTGAGGACCTTGCGTCATGGCGGCGATCTCGCCGGCCAGCGGGTCCTGATCACCGGGGCAAGCGGGGCGGTCGGCCGCTTCCAGATCCAGATCGCCCGCGAGCAAGGCGCTTCGGTGACGGCGATCGCCTCGGCCCGGCACCATGATGATCTTCGCCATCTGGGTGCGGGACAGGTCGCCGAGTCGATCGAACTGGCCGAGGGGCCGTTTTCGCTGATCACCGAGTCGGTCGGCGGCAAAAGCCTCGCCGATGCGATCGGACGCGTGGCACCCGGCGGGACCATCGTCATGTTCGGCTCGAGCAGCGGCGAGCTCACGCCCGTTGGGTTCCGCCAGTTCGTTCCAGGCCACGAAGGCGCGAGGCTTCAGACTTTCGCCTACTACACGTCCGGTTCAGCCATCGGCGCCGACATCGCCTGGCTGTTTGGTTTGGTCGCGGCCGGCCGGCTCGAAACCCGCGTGGCCATGGCCATGCCGTGGACGGACATCGGCCAAGCCCTGGGCGCGCTCAGACAGCGCAGCTTCAGCGGCAAGGCGGTCCTCACAATGGCCTGACGTCACACGTGCTGGCCGCCATTGATGTGGATTTCCGAGCCGGTCACGTAGGACGACTGGCCGGAGCACAGGAAATAGATGATGTCTGCCACTTCCGACGTGGCGCCCAGCCTTCTCAGCGGGATCGCCTCGACTATTCTGTCGGTGCCGGGCGACAGGATCGCGGTGTCGATCTCGCCCGGCGCGATCGCGTTGACGCGGATGCCGTGCGGGCCGAAATCATGCGCCATCTCGCGCGTCAGCGAGCCGAGCGCCGCTTTGGATGTCGCATAGGCCGTGCCGGCGAACGGATGCACCCTGGTGCCGGCGATCGAGGTGACGTTGACGATCGAGCCCTTGGCGGTGGCGAGTTCCTTGAACAGTCCCCTGGCCAGCATGATCGGCGCGAAGAAATTGACCTGGAAGACGTCGCGCCAGACATGCATCGGCGTCTCGATCGAATTCATGCGGCTGTTGCCGTCCTTCAGCTTCGGCGAGATGCCGGCATTGTTGACCAGCGCGTTGAGCTGTCCGCCGTGCGCCTCCAGCCGGTGACGGATTTCCGAAACCGCGATGCCGACATCTTCCTGGTCGGCGAGATCGACCTTGATGTGGTCCTCGGGGCCGGCCGGCCACGGGCAATCCTCGGCGAAAGCCTGGCGCGAGCAGGTGATGACGCGCCAGCCCTCGCGCGAAAAGCGCTTGACCGTCGCATGGCCGATGCCCCGGCTGGCGCCGGTGAGCACGATGGTTTTTCTGCTGTCGATTTCGGCCATGGGCTTGGTCTCCGGCCGGACATGTAGCCGAAGGCGCTTGCCATTACGAGAGGCGAAGTTGCCGCTCTAGCCACCGCCGAGGATGTCGAGGATGGAAGTCTGCCGCTTCTTGGTCGGGCCGCCGACATTGCCGGGCGGCACCGGATGCTTGATCGAGGCGGTCGACCCCTTGTCGCTCGGCATGTCGAAGCCGTCCGCATCGACGGTCTGGGCCGGGCGCGCCTGACGGACCGGCGCCGGCGCCGGAGCGACCGGCTGTGACTGGCCGACGGCCGCGGGCGGTGCTGGCGGCGGCTGCGAGGCGTCCGCCGACGGGATCTCGTCCGGCACGATCGTATCGGACGGCGTCGACTTCCAGGTGCCGGGCAGCGGCCTGACTGGAACGCCCTCATGCGCGGCCACCATGAATTCGTGCCAGGCCTGCGCCGGCAAGGCGCCGCCGGTGACCTTCTTCATCGGGCTGCCGTCGTCATTGCCGAACCACACGCCCGTGGTGAGGTTGGCGGTGTAGCCGACGAACCAGGCGTCGCGCGAATTCTGGCTGGTGCCGGTCTTGCCGGCCGAAGGCCAGTTGAACGCCGCCTTCCTGGCGGTGCCGACCTCGACCGTGCCGGTCATCATCGAGTTCATCATGCCGACGATATCGGCCTTGATGACGCGCGGCGCGCTGCCGGTGCTGCCCTCGTAGAGCACCTTGCCGCTGGCGGTGGTGATGCGCTGGATGAAGTGGATGTCGGGCTTGTAGCCGCCATTGGCGAAAGGCACGTAGGCCGAGGTCAATTCCAGCGGCGTCACTTCCGACGTGCCGAGCGCGATCGAGGTGTTGGCTTGCAGGTCGGACTGGATGCCCATGCGATGCGCCGCCTCGACCACGGCGTCGGGCCCGACCTCCATGGTGAGCTGCGCCGCCACCGAATTCAGCGACTTGGCCAGCGCCGTCGCCAGCGTGACCTTGCCGTAATATTTGCCGCCATAATTGTCCGGCGTCCATTTGCCTATTTTGATCGGCGCGTCGTTGCGGATGCTGTCCGGCGTGCGGCCGGCCTCGAGCGCCGCCATGTAGACGAAGGGTTTGAAGGCCGAGCCTGGCTGCCGGCGCGCTTCCGAGGCGCGGTCGAACTGGCTGGTCGAATAATCATAGCCGCCGACCATGGCGCGCACCGCACCGGAATCGTCGATCGACACCAGCGCGCCTTGGCTGACGTTGAGCTTCTTGCCGCTCTCGTCGATCAGCCGGCGGATCGACTGTTCGGCAAGCTTCTGCAGGTTGAGGTCGACGGTGGTGTTGATGACGATGTCGCCGCGCACGTCGCCGATCAGGTCGGGAAGTTCGTCCATCACCGTGTCGGCGACGTAGTTTTCCGAGCCGGTCCAGTAGGACGGCGCGCGCGTCGCTGGCGCGCTCAGCGCGGTCTTGTATTCCTTGTCGCTGATCTTGCCGGTCTCGCGCATGGCCGCGAGCACCAGCTGCGCCCGCTCCTCGGCCGCCTTCGGATCGCGCGCCGGCGACAGCTTGGACGGCGCCTTGAGCAGGCCAGCCAGCAACGCGGCTTCCGAAAGCGTCACGTCGCGCGCGCTCTTGCCGAAATAGCGCCGCGAAGCCGCCTCGACGCCATAGGCGCCCGAGCCGAAATAGACCCGGTTGAGGTACATTTCCAGGATCTGGTCCTTGCTGTGCTTGTGCTCGAGCCAGAGCGCGAGCAGCACTTCCTGCACCTTGCGCTCCAGCGTGCGGTCCGGCGTCAGGAACAGGTTCTTCGCCAGCTGCTGCGTCAGCGTCGAGCCGCCCTGCGAGAAATGCCCGCCTAGAAGGTTGGTGACCATGGCGCGCGACAGGCCGATCGGGTCGATGCCGAAATGCGAGTAGAAGCGGCGGTCCTCGATGGCGACGACGGCCTCCGGGATATAGGGCGACATTTGGTGCAGGCCGACGGCCTCGCCGCCCGACGCGCCGCGATTGGCGATCAGGTTGCCATCGACCGAGACGATCTTGATGTTGGGCGCGCGGTCGGGAACCGACCACGTCGTCGCCGCCGGCATCTTGGCGCCGTAATAGACGACGACGCCGGCCGCCGCGATGCCGCCCCAGATGCACAGCACGAAGCACCAGTAGACCAGGCGGGTAGCGATGCCGAGCAGCCCGCGCCGGCTTTCGCTTCGACCACGGCCGCGGCCGCGCGATTTCGCCTTAGCGGATTTACCCCTGGAAGCGGATTTACGGCTGCCCGGCACGACGCGATCCTCCTCGCTGACCGAAAAGCCTTCGGAGGATTTCGCGCGCGGCGATCCCTCGAAGCTCGGTTCGATGCGACTGTCTCTGCGGTTCGCCATACGCTCTTGCTTGCTGCCCCGGTGCCGATGGCGTTCGGGTTGAAGACTAGATGCGGCGGTTTAAAGGCGGGTTAAAGCAGGGTTTATGCAGCCTTTTGAAAACCCTTACGATTTTCTAAATCACGTCTCGCGCTATCTTTCGCAGTCGGGTCGACCGCCCTGCACGACGCCGTATCATTGCGAGTGGTTGCTCAAAGCCCCGCTGCCTTGGCCAGATAGGGTGCCAGCGCCAGGGCGTAGGTTGCCGTCAGATGATGGTTGTCGCGCAAGACGACGATGTTGCCGACCACTGCCGGGCAGCTCTCCTTGCCGCATAGCGCATCGTTCATGTCGACCACGCTCACCCCCGCCACGGACCGGGCGGCGAGCGCATAGATGTTTTCCCGTTCGACCTCGCTGCGCGGGTTGACGCATTTGCCGGGATCTGTCCCCAGGCAATTGCGCGGATCGAACAGGCTGAAAGGTGTATTGCGGATCGCGACGACGCGCACGCCCTGCCCGGTGAGCTCGCTCCAGACGCTGCGCAACCCCTCGATCATCGCGTCCTGCGCAACGCTGGTATAATTGCTCTGGCTGGTGATCACGAAATCGGGCTTCAATTTTTCAATTTCGGCGACAACCTTCTCCCGCCACAGCGCGCACTCTTCATACGGCCTGCCGTCGTTAAGGATGGTGACCCGGGTTACCGGGCATGCCGCCTTGGTGAAGGTGACGAGCTTCCATTTTCTGTCTTTGGCGATTTTGTCGACCGCCGGCACCCATTGCGCCGCGTGGGAATCGCCCATCACGACAATGGTCCTCGTCCCGGTCGGGTCCCCGAGCTGGCAACCGGTCGCGTCGATGCCCTTCCGCTCCTGATGACATTTCAACCTGTAAATGACGGGCAAGTCGCTGCCGATCTTGCTCAAGGGAGGCAGCGGCTTGACGCCCTCGGGGACGACGGCGTTCGCCAGCAAGGCCGCGGGCCCTGGATAATTCGGCGTTCCGATCAGGCTGATATCGATGGGCTGCCGGTCGATCGCATAGACAAGTCCGCCCGCCACCGCCACGCACAACCCCACCGCAACCGTGCCGTCGATCAGCGGTCGCCACGCCAGTGACGAGCGCGAATGGCGATAGGGCTGTTCGACCAAGCGATAGGAGAGGCCGGAAACGGCCAGGGTGGCGATGATCAGCGCAACGCCATCGAGAAGGCCGATCGCGCCGCGCTGCGCCGCATAGAAAATGATCAGCGGCCAATGCCACAGATAAATCGAATAGGAGCGATCGCCGATATAGCGCAGCGCGGCGATGTCGAGGCCACGGAAGCGGCCGATGCGTATGCTGCCGGCGGCAATGACCAAGGCCGCGCCGAGCGTCGGCAGCAGTGCCTTGAAGCCTGGAAAATCGGTCGACCTCGTAAACAGGATCGCCGACGCAAGCATCGCCAGCATGCCGGCGACAGCCATCCCCGTCCGGGCACGCCCGCTCGGCTGGAACCTGTCGAGGGTCAGCGCCAGCAGGCCGCCAAGGGCCAGTTCCCAGACCCGCGTGTGGGTGACGAAATAGGCCCATGCCGGATCGGATCGGGTGAGAGCGACGGAAGCCGCGAGCGAGCCCGCCAGGATCGCGCCGAGCACGAAGGTGAGCATTTGCACCGGTGAATACCCGCGACGCCTGGCCCACCACAGCGCGGCGATCATCAGCACTGGCCAGACGATGTAGAACTGCTCCTCGATCGACAGCGACCAGAAATGCTGCACCGGGCTTGGCGCATCCTCGGCGCCGAGATAGTCAACGGCCTGCTCGGCAAGCCGCCAGTTCTGCACGTAGAGTGCGCTTGCGATCACCTGCCTGGCGGTTTCTTCCCACCAGGCGTCCGATACGAACAGCAGCGTTCCCGCGAGCGTGACGAAGAGCGCGACGATCGCCGCCGGCAGCAACCGCCTGACCCGGCGCGTGTAAAAGCCGACAAGCGAGATGCCGCCGTCGCTGAGCGCCATGCGCGTGAGCAGCCCGGTGATAAGGAAGCCGGAGATAACGAAGAAGATGTCGACCCCGACATAACCGCCGGGAAGCGCTGTCGGCCAGATGTGGAAGATCACCACAAAGGCCACGGCAAGCCCGCGCAGCCCCTGTATTTCCGGCCGAAATCCCCCCGGCGCAATGTCGTCTCGCAAAGTCAGTCTAGCCCCTCACGGCGCCGGCTCGTCCCGGCCGGCCACCGTGGTCAATTCTGCTGGATCGAAATACCCTTGTCGTCGATCTTGAGCTCGACGCCTTTCGGCTTGGTCTGCTCGCGATAGACATAGATGCCGAGCGCGATGATCACCGCGAGCAGCGCCCCGATGATGAGATAGAGCGTGTTCTGCCTCATTGCGCCCCCTTGTTTCGGTCGAGACCCGCCTTGAAGCTCGCAGGCGGCGGTCGCCTACTGGTCGTCGTCCTCGGATGCCGGACGCCAGCTCGTCGGGTCGACCTTCTTTTGCGTGTCGCTGTCGGTGTAGACCCACCAGCCGCCGTCGCGATACTGGCCGATGGATTCGTTGACGACGCCGTCGCCGTCCTTCCACAGGATGGTGACCTTCGAGCCGTCCTTCGGCGCGCTTTCTATCGGTTTGCGCTCTGCCATCTCACTTCCTCCACGAACCGGCCCTCCATAGGCCGGCATGAACGTATCCGGACGCGCCGGGTTCCGTCAGCTGTGCGCGAAGATGTCTTCCTCGGCCCAGCCCATCAGGTCCAGCTTGGCGCGCGTCGGCAGGAAACGGAAGCAGGCGTCCGCCTCCTTGGTGCGGTTTTCGCGCGCCAGGCGCGCCGCCAGCACCTCGCGCAGGCGATGCAGGTAGAGCACGTCGGAAGCGGCATATTCGAGCTGTTCGGGCGAGAGCGTTTCCGTCGCCCAGTCCGAGGATTGCTGCGCCTTGGACAGGCCGATGCCGAGCAGCTCGTTGCACAGATCCTTCAGCCCGTGGCGGTCGGTATAGGTACGGGTCAGCCGCGAGGCGATCTTGGTGCAGAACACCGGCTCCGCCATGACGCCGAAGGCATTGTAGAGCACTGCGATGTCGAAGCGGCCGTAATGGAACAGCTTGGTGATCGCGCGGTTCCTGAGCAGGCTGACGAGGTTCGGCGCCTTCTTCTGGCCAGGCGCGATCTGGATGACGTCGGCGCTGCCGTCGCCCGGCGAGATCTGCACCACGCAGAGTCGGTCGCGATGCGGGTTGAGCCCCAGCGTTTCCGTGTCGATGGCGACCGCCCCGACATTGTAGCGGGTGAGGTCGGGCAAATCGTTTTTATGGAAACGGATGTCTGCGGTCATTCTCTTCTCCGGATCGCGATCTGCAGCGCCGCGCATCTCTTGGGATGCGGCAAAGGACGCTGTATAAAAACTAGAAAGCCCGTCCTTGCCGCGATCCGGTGAAAAATCAACCAAAACTTGTCGTTTAGCGTGTCAGCGCATCGAGGATTCGCGCCCAGGACCGCTGCCCCTTGTGGAAGGAGGTCAGCTCGTATTTCTCGTTCGGCGAGTGGATGCGGTCGTCGTCGAGGCCGAAGCCGACCAGCAGCGATTCCATGCCGAGATAGGTCTGGAAATCGCCGACCACGGGAATCGAGCCGCCGCCGCCGGTGGTGATCGCCTGCTTTTCCCATTCGTCGGACAGGGCGTCCTTGGCCTTGGCCAGGAACGGCGAGTCGTAGGAAAGCTGGATCGCCGGCGAGCCGCCATGCGGGTGGAATTCGACCGAGCAGTCGCCGGGGATGCGTTCGCGCACGAAGGCCTGGAAGGCGGCGCGGATTTTCTTCGGATCCTGCTTGTGGACGAGCCGGAACGATACTTTGGCCGACGCTTCCGCCGCGATCACCGTCTTGAAACCCTTGCCGGTGTAGCCGCCGATGATACCGTTGAATTCCGCCGTCGGCCGCGCCCAGGTGAGCTCGAGCACCGGGCGGCCCTTTTCGCCGGCCGGAATGGAGAGACCGACCGGTCGGAGGAAGGTCTCGGCCGTCTCGCCGAGCCCTTCCCAGGACTTCAGCACCTGCGAAGGCGTCTCCTCGACCCCGTCATAGAAGCCTGGAATCGTGACGTGGCCGTCCTTATCGTGAACATCGGCCAGCACCTTGGCCAGGATGCGGATCGGATTGGCGGCGGGACCGCCATACAGGCCCGAATGCAGGTCGCGGTTGGCCGCCTTGACGGTGACCTCCTCGCCCACCATGCCGCGCAGCGACACGCAGATCGACGGCGTCTCGCGGTTCCACATGCTGGTGTCGCAGACCAGCGCGAAATCCGCCTTCAGCTCGGCGGCGTTGGCTTCCAGGAACGGCTTCAGCGACGGCGAGCCGGATTCCTCCTCGCCCTCGAACAGGATGGTGACGCGGCACGGCAGGTTGCCATGCACCTGCTTCCAGGCGCGGCATGCCTCGACGAAGGTCATCAGCTGTCCCTTGTCGTCGGCCGAGCCGCGGCCGGTGATCACCTTGCGTCCAGGCTCGGTCTCCTTGATCGAGGGCGCGAACGGATCGGTTTCCCACAATTCGATCGGATCGACCGGCTGGACGTCGTAGTGGCCGTAGAACAGCACATGCGGGGAGCCTGCCGGTCCCTCGTGATGCGCCACCACCATCGGATGTCCGGGCGTGTCGCGGATACTGGCATCGAAGCCGATCAACTTCAGCTCGGCGACCAGCCATTCCGCGCCCTTGCGGCAGTCGGCGGCAAAGGCCGGGTCGGTGGAAATCGACTTGATGCCGAGCAGGCCGAACAGCCGCTCCAGGCTCTGGTCGAGATTCTGGTCGAGACGGTCGAGGACAGGGGCGATTCTGGACATTGGCGGGCCTTTCGATTTTTCGGGCCGACCCTAAAGGTCCGCGCCGGAAACGAAAAGCCGCGATCGTTGGACCAAGCGCGGGAATGCCTGCCGGAACATAAAAGAAGACCGCCGTGGTGGAGGGGGAACCACGGCGGTCTCTACTCGAAACGATGCGGCAGCCCGGAGAGGGGGGATAGGCTGCCGCAGTTTGCCCGGGATAGGCGGGGGACGGGCCTTACTCCGGACTTCGGCGAAAACTGCCGATGACGTGTATTTGGGTCTTTGAACATGGCGATTCAAGGGCATGAAAATTACACTTTTGTAACATGCCCGTGAGCGGCGGATTCCGTGCATGTCGCCCAAAAGTGTGAAGCGGTTTTGGGAAAGCGACATGCACGAAGAAAAATGACCCAAAGCGCGTCGCCTGAATCCGTTTCCGCGCGACGCGTCTTGCCGGACAGGATCTGTCAGGGGTGTTGCCCGAACCGGTGGGTTCCTCCGCCTTTGGCATGGACCGCGAGGCCCTGCCGCGCTATCCCTGCCGGCATGAAAAAAGGCGATCACCTCTTCCTCGTCGACGGCTCCGGCTACATTTTTCGCGCCTATCACGCGCTGCCGCCGCTCAACCGCAAATCCGACGGCCTGCCGACCAACGCCGTGCTCGGCTTCTGCAACATGGTTTGGAAGCTGGTGCAGGACGCCCGCAATACCAATGTGGGTGTGGTGCCGACGCATTTCGCCGTCATCTTCGACTATTCCTCGAAAACCTTCCGCAGCGAGCTCTATCCCGAGTACAAGGCGAACCGTTCGGCGCCGCCGGAAGACCTGATCCCGCAATTCGGCTTGATCCGCCAGGCGACCGTGGCCTTCAACCTGCCCTGCATCGAGATGGAAGGCTTCGAGGCCGACGACATCATCGCCACCTATTCTCGGCTCGCTCGTGAAGCCGGCGCCGACGCTACCATCATCTCGTCGGACAAGGATTTGATGCAACTGGTTGGTCCGACGGTCGGCATGTACGACCCGATGAAGGACCGCCAGATCGGCATTCCCGAGGTGATCGAGAAATGGGGCGTGCCGCCCGAGAAGATGATCGACCTGCAGGCCCTGACCGGCGACTCGGTCGACAATGTGCCGGGCGTGCCCGGCATCGGCCCGAAGACCGCGGCGCAATTGCTGGAACAGTTCGGAGACCTCGACGGGCTGCTGGCGCGTGCCGGCGAGATCAAGCAGGACAAGCGGCGCGAGACCATCATCGCCAATGCCGACAAGGCGCGCATCTCGCGCGAGCTGGTGACGCTGAAGAACGACGTGCCGATGAAGGAAGGGCTTGACGACCTGGTCCTGCATGATCCGGACGGGCCTAGGCTGATCGGCTTCCTGAAGACGATGGAATTCACCACCCTGACGCGACGCGTCGCCGAGGCGACCGCGACCGAGATCGGCGATGTCCAGGCTTCCGCCGTCACCGTCGAGCGCGCCGATACCGCGCATGGTCCCGATGTCGGCGCCGGCGCACCGCCGAGACAGCCGGCACCTGAATCGAACGGCGCCGCGAAACCTGCCATAAGGGGCGAGGACGCGCCGCCGCAGGGCGATACCCCATCGCTCCTCTCGGCGCTGCGGCTGGAACAGGCGACCTCGCGCAAGATCGACCCCTCGGCCTATGGCGCCATCCGCGATGCGGCGGCGCTCAAGGCCTGGATTGCCGAAGCCCGCGACGCCGGCGTCGTTGCTTTGGACGCCGAGACCTCCTCGTCCGACCCGATGCAGGCCGACCTCATCGGCCTTTCGATCGCGATCGCGCCGGGCCGCGCAGCCTATGTGCCGCTCGCCCACAAGAGCGGCAACGGCGACCTGCTCGGCGGCGGCATGCTGGAGAACCAGATCCCGGTCCGCGAGGCGCTGGCGCTGCTCAAGCCGCTGCTCGAGGACCGTTCGGTCCTGAAAATCGTGCAGGATATGAAATACGACATCGTCGTGATGAGCCGGCACGGCATCGAGGTCGGGCCGTTCGACGACACGATGCTGATCTCCTACGTGCTCGACGCCGGCACCTCCGGCGGCCACGATCTCGCCTCGCTTTCGGAAAAGTGGCTCGGCCACGCGCCGGCGGTGAAAAAGGAACTCGCCGGTTCGGGCAAGAACGCCATCGGCTTCGACCAGGTCGATATCGAGCGTGCGACGAAATATGCTGCCGAGCAAGCCGACCTGGCGCTGCAGCTGTGGCAGGTGCTGAAGCCGAGGCTCGCGGCCAAGGGGCTGGTTTCCGTCTACGAACGGCTGGAACGGCCGCTGGTGCCCGTGCTGGCCCGCATGGAGCAGCGCGGCATTTCGGTCGATCGCCAGATCCTGTCGCGACTTTCGGGCGAATTGGCGCAGGGCGCTGCCCGCGCCGAGGAAGAGATCTACGGGCTCGTCGGCGAGCGCATCAACATCGGCTCGCCGAAGCAGCTCGGCGACATATTGTTCGGCAAGATGGGCCTGCCGGGCGGCTCGAAGACCAAGACCGGCCAATGGTCGACCTCGGCGCAGCTGTTGGAAGACCTCGCCGCCGAAGGCCACGAGCTGCCGCGCAAGATCGTCGACTGGCGCCAGCTGACCAAGCTGAAATCGACCTATACCGACGCGCTGCCGGGCTTCATCAATCCAAGCACCAAACGCGTCCACACCTCATACGCGCTCGCCGCGACCACGACCGGGCGGCTGTCGTCCTCCGATCCCAATCTGCAGAACATTCCGGTGCGCACGGCCGAAGGCCGCAAGATCAGGACCGCCTTCATCGCCGAAAAGGGCCACAAGCTGGTCTCGGCCGATTACAGCCAGATCGAGTTGCGCGTGCTCGCCCATGTCGCCGAGATCCCGCAGCTCAAGCAGGCTTTCGCCGACGGCGCCGACATCCATGCCATCACCGCGTCGGAGATGTTCAACGTGCCGGTCGAGGGCATGCCGTCGGAAGTGCGCCGCCGCGCCAAGGCGATCAATTTCGGCATCATCTACGGCATCTCGGCCTTCGGCCTCGCCAACCAGCTGTCGATCCCGCGCGACGAGGCGAGCGCCTACATCAAGCGCTATTTCGAGCGTTTCCCGGGCATCCGCGACTATATCGAGGAAACCAAGGCCTATGCGCGCGAGCACGGCTTCGTCGAAACCATCTTCGGCCGCCGCATCCACTATCCGGAGATAAGGTCGTCCAACCCGTCGATCCGCGCCTTCAACGAGCGCGCCTCGATCAACGCCAGGCTGCAGGGCACCGCCGCCGACATCATCCGCCGCGCCATGGTGCATATGGAAGAAGCGCTGGACAAGGCGAAGCTGTCGGCCCGCATGCTGTTGCAGGTGCATGACGAACTGATCTTCGAGACGGTGGAAGCGGAGGTCGAAGCGACGATTCCCGTGGTGCGCAAGGTTATGGAGAACGCGCCGATGCCGGCGGTCTCGATGTCGGTGCCGCTGCATGTCGATGCGCGCGCGGCGAACAACTGGGACGAGGCGCACTGATGTGAGCGAGATGCTGCCGCTCTCGACGGCCACATTGCTCTCCTTTGCGCTGGCAGCCCTGCTGATCGAGCTGACGCCCGGGCCGAACATGACCTATCTGGCGCTGGTTTCGGCCAATGACGGCCGTCGCGCCGGCTTCGCCACGGTCGCCGGCATTGCGCTGGGGCTCGCCGTCATCGGTGGCATCGCCGCCTTCGGTGTCGCCGAGCTGATCCAGGCTTCCAGGCTGCTCTACGAAGGTCTTCGCTGGGCGGGCACGCTGTTTCTTCTCTATCTGGCCTGGGAAGGCTGGACGGCCGGCACGGATGTGGTATCGGCCAAGAGCGTGCCGGACGGCAAGTATTTCAGGCGCGGACTTGTCACCAACCTGCTTAACCCGAAAGCAGCGATCTTCTACATCGCGGTGCTTCCGACATTCATCGAGGCCGACCGGCCGGCACTGGCCCAGACCGCATTGCTGACGACCATCTATGTCGCCATTGCGACCGCCATCCATGCGATCATCGTGATTTTGGCGGGCACCTTGGAACCATTCCTCAACGATCCGCGCCGCGAGAGCATCGCCCGCAAGGTTCTCTCCGCCATGCTGGCGCTGGTGGCGATCTGGTTCGCCTGGTCGACGGCGCGCTAGAGCAATTCCAGGAAAAGTGCGCAGCGGTTTTCCGTCCGGAATCGCGCAAGAACAAAGAGTTGGAGCAGGGCAGCGATTCTTTAGCCGCCCAGATATTTCAGGCAGCCTCGGCCCTACACTTGGCGCAAACACCGCGAAACTCGATCACGGCCTTCTTGGCGGCAAAGCCCGTCGAGCGCACCCATTCGTCCAGCCGATGGTCGACGTCGTGGTCGGACATCTCGGTCACCTGGCCGCAATTGTCGCAGATGGCGAAGGCGGTCATCGAATGGCTGTGGTCATGCGGCTCGGCGCAGGCGACGAAGGAGTTGAGGCTTTCCAGCCGGTGCACGAAACCGGACTTCACCAGCGTGTCGAGCGCGCGATAGACCTGCAACGGGGCGCGGAAACCGCGCTCGCGCAGCTGGTCGAGCAGCGTATAGGCGCTGAGCGGCCCGCTCGACGCCTCGAGCTTCTCGAGCACGCAGAGCTGGTTCTTGGTCAGCGCATCTCTTGCCGTCATCTTGTTCGCCCAACCGACGCTCGCGCGAAATCTCGCATGCGAACGACTTCAATTCCCCTGAGATAGCGACGAACGAGTGATTTTGCCACTGTTTCCGCAGCGCGCCCCTTCCGAGCTGCGCGGACGGAGATAGTTCGCCGGCTAATCGCTACTTGCGCGGCGGCCCCTTGCGCTCGGCCGAGGCGGCCCAGAGGTTGATGTCGGACTCGCGCGCATAGGTGTCGATCTCGGCGAGCTCGGCATCGGAGAACTCCAGCGCCTTGAGCGCCCCGACGCAATCCTCGACCTGTTCCGGCCGGCTGGCGCCGATCAGCGCCGTGGTCACGCGGCCCTTGCGCAGCACCCAGGCCAGCGCCATCTGCGCCAGCGTCTGGCCGCGGCGGCCGGCAATGGCGTTGAGCGCATTGATATTGGCGATCGACTTGTCGTTGATGAAGGCTGGCTTGAGCGACTTGCCCTGGCTGGCGCGGCTGCCTTCGGGAATGCCGCCGAGATATTTGTCGGTCAGCATGCCCTGCGCCAGCGGCGAGAACACGATCGAGCCGATGCCGAGCCCCTCCAGCGTGTCGAGCAGCCCGTCCTCCTCGACCCAGCGGTTGAGCATGGAATAGCTCGGCTGGTGGATCAGGCAGGGCGTGCCGAGCTGCCGTAATATGTCGGCCGCCTCGCGCGTGCGCTGCGAATTGTAGGACGAGATGCCGGCATAGAGCGCCTTGCCCGAGCGCACCGCGTGGTCGAGCGCGCCCATCGTTTCTTCGAGCGGCGTCTCGGGATCGAAACGGTGCGAATAGAAGATGTCGACATAGTCGAGCCCCATGCGCTTGAGGCTCTGGTCGAGGCTCGCCAGCACATATTTGCGGCTGCCCCATTCGCCGTACGGACCGGCCCACATCTCGTAGCCGGCCTTGGTCGAGATGATCAGCTCGTCGCGGTAAGGGGCAAAATCGGTGCGCAGGATTTCGCCGAAGGCGGTTTCCGCCGAACCGGGCGGCGGGCCGTAATTGTTGGCGAGGTCGAAATGCGTGATGCCGAGGTCGAACGCCTTGCGCACGAGCGCCTGTTTGGTCCGGTGCGGCGTGTCGTTGCCGAAATTGTGCCACAGCCCGAGCGAGATCGCCGGCAGCTTCAGGCCGGAGCGCCCGCAGCGGTTATAGATCATTGTCTCGTAGCGGTTTTCGGCGGCGACATAGGGCATGGGAAAATCCTCGGGCTCGACACGGCGCCCGCGGGCGCCGTCAATGCGGATTGAAGCGATGCTTGTCCAACCCTTACCCTCTCCCCGCCGAAACGGGGAGAGGGGTTGCCATCTAGTTTTTCTTCGCCAGCAGCGCCTTCGCGTTCTTGACGCCGAGCGCGGCCGGCCGTTCGCAGGTCGTCTGCATGGCGACATATTTGCCGCTTTCGCCCGAACGCAGGATACCGGTCATCACATCGACGGCGTGCAGCGCCAGCTCCATCGAGCAGCGATGCGGCCGCCCCTCGGCGATCGCGATCGCCATGTCGGCAAGGCCGGCGGTGCGGTAATTGGCCATCATGCCATGGCCATGCGTCTCGTTCGGCACGCCGAACGGGTGGTTCCATTTCGGCAGTTTCTTCACCGGCTTGGCCGAGTCCGTGAAGCGCACTTCGCCGCCGAAGAAATTGGGATCCGGCACGAAGACGGTGCCCAATTCGCCATAGAGCTCCATCGGCGCGTGGCCGTGGTTCCAGACGTCCCAGGAGGTGTTGAGCGTGATCACCGCGCCGTTGGCGAATTCGAGCAGCGCATGGATGGTGGTCGGCGTGTTGACCGGGATCTTTTCGCCCGCGCGCGGCTTCGACGAGATCGTCCGCTCCTTGGCCGGCGTCGTGGCGAAGGCCGCGACCTGCTTCACCGGCCCGATCAGCTGGATCAGGTTGGTGACGTAATACGGCCCGATGTCCAGCACCGGACCAGCGCCCGGCTGGAAAAAGAAATCCGGGTTGGGGTGCCAGTGCTCCATGCCGTGGCCCATCACATGGCAGGTGCCGCTGGTGATGGCGCCGAGCTTGCCGCTGTCGATCAGCTCGCGCACCAGCTGGTGCGCGCCACCGAGGAACGTGTCCGGCGCCGAGCCGATGCGCAGGCCTTTCTTCTCGGCTCGGTTTTTGAGATCGAGCCCTTCCTTAATCGACAGCACGAAGGGTTTTTCCGAATAGACGTGCTTGCCGGCGTCGAGCACCGCTTTCGACACTTCATAATGCACGGCCGGGATCGTCAGGTTGACGATGATGTCGATCTCGTCGTCCTTGAGGAGGTCGTCGACCGTCTCGGCGCGCAGCTTGAACTCCTTTGCCCGCGCCTTCGCCGCGTCCATGTTGATATCCGCGCAGGCGCGCATCTTGATGCCGCGGAACAGCGGCGCCAACGAGAAATACGCCTTCGAGATGTTGCCGCAGCCGATGACGCCGACGCCAAGTTTGTCTGCCATTTCGATTACTCCTGCCAGCTCTTGGCTGCCGCGATCGAGCGACGGGCATAACGCTCGATGTCGTTGGGATTGTCCTGTTCCATGATGAAATACTGCGCCGCGCTCTTGGCGCGCAATGTCTTGAACAAGCCCGCCCAGTCGATCGTGCCGTGGCCGACGTCGGACCAGCCGTCCTCGTCCAGCCCCTCGCCCGGCTTGGCCATATCCTTGACATGCACGGCGCTGATGCGCTTGCCGTGCTTTTCGATCCAGGGCAGCGGATCGGCGCCGCCGCGGATCACCCAGGCGACATCCATTTCCCAGCCGATGTCGGGCGCGGCGGACAGGATATGATCCTGCGGCAGCGAGCCGTCGGCGAGCGCCTTGAACTCGAAATCGTGGTTGTGCCAGGCAAAGCCGTAGCCGAGCTTCTTCGCGGTCTCGCCGACCTTGGCGAGACGTTCGCCGAAGCCGCGCCAGCCGGCGGCGTCGGACGGGCGCTGGTCGGGCATCAGATAGGGGCAGACCAGCAGCGTGATGCCGAGCGCGTCGGCGATCTTGCGCACGCCGTCGAAATCGTTTTCCAGCGCGTCGATCGAGAAATGCCCGGTCGGCATCGCAAGCCCGTTCTTGTCGAGCTCGGCGCGGAAGGCCTTCGGGTCGTCATAGACGCCGCCAAAGCCTTCGACTTGGCTGTAGCCGAGCTCGCCAAGCATTTTCACCACGCCGTTCCATGGCTGGAAATTGCGGGCGCTGTAGAGTTGGAATGACCAGTTCATCTGTCCTGTCCGTTCTGTTGGTCCTGGGAGGTTAAATTCGGTTGCCGGTTTGAGCGTCGAACAGCGAGGCGCGCAGCGGATCGAAGCCGATGCTGACCGTATCCCCGTTTTTCGGCGTGCGTTCGGAGGTGACGCGCACGGTGAAGTTCTGTTGACCGAGCTTCAGCCACACCAGCGTGTCGGAACCCATCGGCTCGACGACCTCGACATTGGCCGTCGCGGTGAAGGGCCAGCCCGTGCCGCTGTTGAAGGCGACATGCTCGGGCCGGATGCCGAACACGGCTGGACCCGGCGTCGGCTCCTTCTCGAAGCCATAGGTTGCCAGCGGGATGCGCAAACCATCGACGGCAAAGTGCCAGTCGCCGCTGTCTTTCTCTAGCCTGCCGTCGATGAAATTCATCGCCGGCGAGCCGAGGAAACCGGCGACGAAGCGGTTGACGGGGCGGTTGTAGATCGTCTGTGGCGCGTCGAGTTGCTGGATCACCCCGCCCTTCATCACCGCGATACGGTCGGCCAGCGTCATCGCCTCGATCTGATCGTGGGTGACGTAGATCATGGTGTTCTCGAGCTTGCGATGCAGAAGCTTGATCTCGACGCGCAGCTCCGAGCGCAGCTTGGCGTCGAGGTTGGAGAGCGGCTCGTCGAACAGGAAGACATCGACGTCGCGCACCAATGCGCGCCCGATCGCCACGCGCTGGCGCTGGCCGCCGGACAGCGCCGAGGGCTTCCTTTGCAGCAGCGGCTCGATCTGCAGGATCTCCGCGGCGCGCGCGATGCGTTTGGCGATCTCGTCCTTCGCCACGCCGGCGACGCGCAGGCCGAAGGAAAGGTTCCTCTCCACCGTCATCTGCGGATAGAGCGCGTAGGACTGGAACACCATGCCGATGCCGCGGTCCTTCGGTTCCTCCCAGGTGACATTCTTGCCCTTGATGAAGATGCGCCCGTCCGAAATGTCGAGCAGCCCGGCGATGCAGTTGAGCAAGGTCGACTTGCCGCAGCCGGACGGACCGAGCAGCACGATGAACTCGCCGTCGGCGACATCCAGGTTGAGCGTCTGCAGCACCGAGACGGCGCCGAAATTGAGCGACAGGTCCTGGATCGAAACGCTGGGGCTAGCGATTTCAGCTTCCATCATCATCCTTTCACCGCGCCGGCGGCAATGCCGCGCACGAAGAGCTTGCCGGAAATGAAGTAGACGATGAGCGGAACCAGCCCGGTCAGGATGGTTGCGGCCATGTTGACGTTGTATTCCTTCACCCCCTGGACCGAGTTGACGATGTTGTTGAGCTGCACCGTCATCGGGTAGGTGTCGGGGCGCGTGTAGACGACGCCGAACAGGAAGTCGTTCCAGATGCCGGTCACCTGCAGGATGATGGCGACGACGAAGATCGGCAGCGACATCGGCAGCATGATGCGCAGATAGATGCCCCAGAAGCCGGCGCCGTCGACGCGCGCGGCGCGGAACAGCTCCTCCGGCATCGAGGTGAAGTAGTTGCGGAACAAGAGCGTCAGGATCGGCATGCCGAAGATCGAATGCACGATCACCAGCCCGGTCAACGTGCCGTAGATGCCGATCTCGCGCAGGATGATGACGATCGGATAGATCATCACCTGATAGGGGATGAAGGCGCCGACGATCAGGATGATGAAGAAGGTGTCGGCGCCCTTGAAGCGCCAGTTGGCCAGGGCATAGCCGTTCACCGAGGCGATCGCGATCGAGAGCAACACCGACGGCACTGTGATGCGCACCGAATTCCAGAAGCCGCGCGAGAGCCCGTCGCAGTTGAGTCCGGTGCAGGCGGTGGCCCAGGCTTTGACCCAGGGTTCGAAGGTGATCTCCATCGGCGGCGAGAAGATGTTGCCGAGGCGGATTTCCGGCATGCCCTTCAACGACGTGACGACCATGACGTAGAGCGGCAGCAGGTAATAGAGCGCCACGACGATCAGCGTGCCGTAGAGGAAGATGTTGCGGCGCGACAGCACGTGCCGCGGCTTCGGCCCGCTCGGGCCGGAGGCATCGCGCCTGAGCGCCTCGGCGCCGCTGGACAGGGAGGCGACGTCAACCACGCTTGCGGCCTCCGAATTCGAGATAGGCCCATGGCACGATGACGATCATCACCGACAGCAGCATCATGGTCGAGGCGGCGAAACCCTGGCCGAGATTCTGGGCAAAGAACATGTAGTCGTAGACATATTTCGCCGGCACTTCCGAGGCGATGCCGGGGCCGCCGCTGGTCTGCGCCACGACCAGGTCGTAGACCTTGACGATACCGGCCGCGATGATCACCAGCGTGGTGATGAAGACCGGCCGCATCATCGGGATGACGACGAAGAGATAGGTCTTCCACGTCGGGATGCCGTCCACCCTCGCCGCCTTCCAGATGTCCTCGTCGATGCCGCGCAGGCCGGCGAGCATCAGGCACATGATGAGCCCCGTGCCTTGCCAGAGCGCGGCGATCGAGATGCCGTAGATGACGATGCTGGAATTGTAGAGCGGGTCGAAGCTGAAGCTCGTCCAGCCCAGGTCGCGCACGACGCGCTGGACGCCGAAATCCGGGTTGAGCAGCCATTGCCACACCAGCCCGGTGACGATGAAGGACAGCGCGAAGGGATAGAGGAAGATGGTGCGGAACGTGTCCTCGAAGCGGATCTTCTGGTCGAGAAGGGCTGCGAGCAGGAAACCGATGACCAGCGAGAACACCAGCGAGATGACGCCGTAGATCAAAAGGTTCTCGATCGATACCAGCCAGCGCGATGTCGACCAGAGCCGGTGATACTGGTCGAGCCCGACGAAGTTGAGCCGCGGCAACAGCTTCGAATTGGTGAAGGAATAGAGCACCGTCCACGCCGTGCCGCCGACGAACACCACCAGCGCGGTGAGAACCATCGGAATCGATGCGACCTTGGCGTTCAGGTTGCGGAAAAGCTTACTCGGGCGTTCGCTGTTGCTCATCTCGGCAGCCGGGCTGGGACAATGAGGGCGTCACGCTCCCGACGCCCGATAGGCTGGGGCCGGGAGCCGGCGGGGGCGCCGTTCGTCAGTCCGCCGAACCGATGATCTCGGCGAAGCGCTTCTGCGCCTCTTCCACGGTCATGTCGGGCTTGGCGAAGAACTCGGAGAACAGGTCTTCCTTCTGTTTCTGGGTGTCCTGCGAAAGCAGCTGGTCCGTCCACGGAATGACGGCGCCCTTGGCAAGGATGGCGAGACCCTTCTTCATGCAGTCATTGGCCGTGTCGAGGTCGACGTCGCCACGTACCGGCAGAGAACCCTTCTTGAGATTGAAGGCGACCTGGGTCTTCGGATCGAGCAGTGTCTCGGCCAGGACTTCCTGCGCCTTGGCCTTGTCGGCATCCTTGAGCAGCGGGAAGTAGAAGGCGTCGCCGCCGGTGGCGATGACTTCGTTCAAGCCAAGGCCGGGCAGGCAGGTATAGTCCTTGCCGGCGGTCTTGCCGGCGACCTGGAATTCGCCCTGCGCCCAGTCGCCCATTATCTGGCCGCCGGCCTTTCCGGTGATGACCAGATTGGTCGCCTGGTTCCAGTCCTGCACATTGGTGTTCTTGGCCATCTTGCGGGCATCGTCCGCCGCCTTGAACACCTTGGCGATCTCAGGGCCGGCCGCGAAGGTGGCGTCCTTGTCCTTGTAGACCTTGAGGAACGTGTCCGTGCCGCCGACAGCGGCCATCAGCACGTCGAAGGCACCCGAGGCCTGCCAGGCTTGTCCGCCGACGGCAAGCGGAATGATGCCGGCCTTCTCCAGCGCCGGAGCGGCGGCCACGAATTCGTTCCAGTCCTTCGGCAGCGGCACGCCGGCCTTCTGGAAGGCTTCGTTCGACAGCCACAGCCACTGCCAGGAGTGGATATTGACGGGCACGCAGTAGATCTTGCCGTCGATGGTGCAGCTATCGAGTAGGCTCTTCGGCCGCACGACTTCCGTCCACTTGCCCTTGGTGGCGATGTCGGTGAGGTCGCGCATCAGCCCGGCCTGCACCAGTTCCTCGGCCTGGCGGCCGTGGTTGAACTGGGTGGCGCCCATCGGATCGCCACCGGTGATGCGGCTGATCATGATCGGCCGCGCCGTGCCGCCGGAGCCGGCGATGGCGCCGTCGACCCAGTGATTGCCCGTCGCGTCGAATGCCTTGGCAAGCTCGGCCACCGCCGCCGCCTCGCCGCCGGAAGTCCACCAATGGGTGACTTCCAGGTCGGTCGCGGCCGCCGGACCGGCGAAGTTGAGCGCAACCGTCGCGGCAAATGCAGCGGTCAGAAATTTGTATCGCATTTCGGCTTCCTACCAGAATCTGAAACGTTACAGATTTTCGATACGGCAAATGATCCGCATAGGCAACCCCTCGCTTTGAAGCCGGTCGAGATTTTTTCGAGACATGGACAAAATCTTTCTCTCAAAGGGGCAATGTCAATGTCAAAGCGGCTGATCTCCGTCGAAACTGGCCCAAAATCGATATTTCCTTGTGATTCCAGGGGTTTTCGGTCCACCTCCACGCCCGGACCGCAAAGGTCGCGACCGTGCCGGTTAATCACGAAGATTGGCAATCTGTAACGTTTCAGTATATTGAACCAGGCCGCAGGCCAAGGGTCGCGCAATTGTCAACGCCGCACGATTGCCGGCCGACCCTGCGGCTGCTATGCGGCTGACGGGCGGGACGAATGGATAGACGGGTACCGAAGAAGGGCGACGATGATGCGTCGGGCAAGGAGCGGCCGACGCTGAAGACGCTTGCCTTCATGACCGGGCTTGGCGTCACGACGGTCTCGCGCGCGCTGAAGGATGCGCCCGAGATCGGCGCCGAGACCAGGCGCCGCGTCCAGCTCGTCGCCAAGCAGATCGGCTATCGTCCGAACCGCGCCGGCGTACGCTTGAGGACCGGCAAGACCAACGTCATCTCGCTCGTCCTGAACACCGAGCACGAGCTGATGAGCTTCGTCTCGGACATCATCTACGGCGTCACCGAGGTGATCGCCGACACGCCTTACCACTTGATCGTCACGCCCTATTCGCGCTCGCAGGATCCGCTCGACCCGGTGCGCTATCTGGTCGAGACGGGTTCGGCCGACGGCGTCATCATCTCGCGCACCCAGCCCAACGATCCGCGGGCGCGCTACATGCTGGAGCGCGGCATTCCCTTCGCCACGCACGGCCGCACCGACATGGGCCTGGTGCATCCCTATCACGACTTCGACAATTACGCCTTCGCCGGCGAAGCCGTGCGCTATCTCGCCGGCAGGGGCCGTAGCCGGCTGGCGCTTGTCACCCCGCCGGTCGGCCTCACCTATTACGGCCATACGGTGAACGGCTTTGCCGATGCGCTGAGCGAAGTGGGCGCCAGCGAAGTGCCGTTCAACACCGTCTCCATCGACCAGTCGATCGAGCAGATCAGGACGCGGACCGCGCAGTTGATGCGGCGCAAGGACCGGCCGGACGGTTTCGTCAGCAGCGCCGCCGCCGCGACGCTCGCCATCGTCGCCGGCATCGAGGACGCCGGGCTGAAGCTCGGCCGCGACGTCGACGTTGTGTCGAAACAGTCCTCGGAACTGCTGCATCTGTTCCGGCGCGAGCTGCTCGTCGTCAACGAGAACTTCCGGCTGGCAGGCTCCGAGCTTGCCCGGGCCGTGCTCGGCTGGATCGGCGGCGCCGACCCAGGTTCGTTGCAGTCGCTCAGCACGCCGAGCGAGGTTCTGCCCTATCGGGGTTAGCTCTGGTTCTCAGCTTCGTCATCCACGGGCGGAGCGGGAGCGAAGCGGACGCGCAGACCCGAGGATCCATTCCGTGAATTCCGAGAGCTGCAGCGATGCAGACAAGGCGCTATCGGAGCGCTTTTCTGGACCGCTGCATTCCATGGCGGACGTCACGGCATGGATCCTCAGGTCTGCGCCGCGTCGCTTCGCTCCTTGCTTCGCCCGTGGATGACGACGGGAGAGCCGTCTGAGCCGAACCTAAGCGGCGCCACTCCCCCAGGGTCCGTGAAACGCCCCCTCTTCCCCGATGCGCTCAAAACCATGCGCGCCGAAGAAATCGCGCTGCGCCTGGATGAGGTTCGAGGTGCCGCGTCCCTGGCGGTAGCTGTCGAAATAGGCGAGCGCCGAGGACAGCGCCGGCACCGGCGAGCCGGCCTCGGAGGCGCGCGCCACGATGCGCCTCAGCGACGGATGCGCTTCCTTCATCATGGCGATGAAGGCCGGCGCCATCAGGAGGTTGGTGGAAGCGCTCCCCGAGCCGAAGGCTTCGGCCATCGTGTCCAGCATCTGCGAGCGGATGATGCAGCCGGCGCGCCAGATCTTGGCGATGGTCGGCATCGGCAGGTTCCAGTTGAACTCCTTGGATGCGCCACTCATCACGGCAAAACCCTGCGCATAAGCCGCGATCTTGCCGGCGAACAAGGCCAGCTCCAGGTCCTTGAGCAGCGCGGCCTTGTCGCCGGCGATCTTCTCGACACCGATATTGCCGTAGGCCTTTTCCGCCGCCTGCCGCTCGTCCTTGATCGAGGAAAGCACGCGCGCCGCGACCGCCGCCTCGATCGCCGTCGCCGGAATGCCGAGCCGCTGCGCCTCGATCACCGACCATTTACCGGTGCCCTTCTGCCCGGCACGGTCGAGGATGATGTCGACCACCGGCTTGCCGGTCTTCGGGTCGTCGGCGGCCAGCACTTTGGCGGTGATCTCGATCAGGTAGGAGTTGAGCCGGCCCTTGTTCCATTCCTCGAAGACCTTGCCGATCTCCTGGGGCGCCATGCCGAGCCCGTCGCGCAATATGCCGTAGATCTCGGCGATCATCTGCATGTCGGCATATTCGATGCCGTTGTGGATGGTCTTGACGAAATGGCCGGCGCCGTCAGTGCCGAGCCAGGCGGCGCAAGGCTCGTCCTTGAACTTGGCCGAGATGGCCGTCAGCACCTTCTCGACCCGCTTCCAGGACTCTTCGGTGCCGCCGACCATGATCGACGGGCCATGGCGCGCGCCTTCCTCGCCGCCCGAAACGCCCATGCCGATGAAGGTCAGGCCCGAGCCGGACAGTTCCGAGAAGCGGCGCATCGTGTCGCGGAAATTGGCGTTGCCGGCATCGATGACGATGTCGTTGTTGGAGAGCACGCCGCGCAGCGCCGCGATCTGCTCGTCGACCGGCTTGCCGGCCAGCACCATGATGATGATCGGACGCGGCGGACGGATGGCGGCTGCGAGTTCCTCCAGGCTGTAGCAGGGAACGACCATGTCCCTCAGCGGACCGGCGCTCTCGACGAACGCGTCGGTGCGCGCCCTGGTGCGGTTGAAGACGGCGATGCGGTGGCCGTGCTCGGCGATGTTGAGCGTGAGGTTGGAACCCATCGTGCCAAGGCCGATCAGGCCGATTTCGGCTTTTTCCATCGTTTCTTCCCTGCTTCGGATCTTTTGTTGAAGGCGGCATTCTGGAGAACGCCTTTCCCAGATGAATGACGGGCCGAGGCGACGGCGTCAACCGTCTCGCCGAATTGTGTCAGGCGGCGGCAGATCGGATTGGGGCCGGCATCGCCGGAATCTCATTCGCCACGGATTTCGATCGGAGCCTCGACCTTCACCAAATCAAAATCCGAAACGAGGATGTCGAGCCGGGCGTTCCAGCGCCCAGGAATTGGAATGAGGAGATTGTCGACGCGCCAGGTGCCGTCGCCCGGCTTGGTCGCCCGCCGCTTGATCGGCTCGATGCCGGAATCCGGCTTCGACAGCACCAGCGTCACCTCCTTGGCGTCGAGCGGGCCGAAATCGCCGG
Organism: Mesorhizobium sp. BH1-1-5; assembly: GCF_020165615.1. Taxonomy (NCBI): domain Bacteria; kingdom Pseudomonadati; phylum Pseudomonadota; class Alphaproteobacteria; order Hyphomicrobiales; family Phyllobacteriaceae; genus Mesorhizobium; species Mesorhizobium sp. BH1-1-5. Next base: position 139,020 of record NZ_JAIUIM010000009.1, on the reverse strand, counting down.
TCATGATCACCATCGAAGCCGCGACCTCGCCGGCATGTCCGGGCGTGATGCTCAAATCGGCCATCGCCTTCAGCGTGTGGATGTGGATCGACACCGGCTGCGCGGCGGCGATCGCCAGCGCGCGCGGCGGCGGGGTAAAGCGCCAGCCGGCAGCGACGCCGAAGATGGCGAGCACGATGGCCACCTCGATACCGATCGAACGAACCAGCCGTCGCTGCACTTCCGTGTCGCCTGCCTCGGCGGGCGCGGTCAACGTCCAGCGATTGACCGCGGCAAGCGTGAACAGGAAAAGCAGCAGAGCCAGCTTCAAGAGCAGCAGCCGGCCATAGGACGTGTCGATCAATGCGGCCGGCCACTCAACCTGGATGATCGCCAGGACGATGCCGCTTGCGGCAAGCACGATGACGACCGGCAGGATCGCGCGGGAGAAGCGGCGCAGAAAGACTTTTGCTTCCGCCGGCTCCCGCCGCAATGCCAGACCGAGCGGCGCCAGCGAACCGGCCCAGAAGGCGATTGCGGCCCCGTGCAGGAACACAAGCGGCCGCGTCAGCCATTGCGGTTCGGCGGCGCTGGCGTGACCGCTGGCGGCAAGCGCGCCGCCGACACCGAGCAGTGCTGCGCTTGCCGACAGCTTGCGAAGACCTGACGGCCCGGCAAGCGACAGCAGCGCGAGACCAAGCGCGATCAGGCCGATCAGCACCGTCCAGACGTAGCTCGTCTCCAGCGCGGTCTTCCAGACCGTCGGCGCCGCAAACCGGGCAAGCGGCGCGCCAAGCCCATCCAGCCCCTGCAGGCCGAGCGACAACGGCGCGCCGACGAGACCGAGAAGCAGTGCCGCGGCGACAAAGCGCTGGCCGCAGCGCCGGTCCTCGGCCAGCCAGGCGAGCGCGAATGCGCCGCCGACGCCGAGAAAGAGGCCGGCATAAAGAAGCAGCCTGGCCGCCCAGATCGCCGCGCGCAGCGTCCAGTCGACGGCTTCGCCCGCCACCGGCGCGGCGCTTGGCGCGCCAATGGAAAACAGCGCCGAACCGGCGACCGGATGGCCATCGACCGACACCACCCGCCAACTCAGCACATGCGTGCCGGATTTGAGCGTTTCGGGATTGTCGATCTCGACCGTCTGGTCCTTGAGACGGAAGGATGTCAGCGCAAGTTGCGAGCCGTCCGGCCGCACAAGCCTCAGAACCAGCGGCGAGACGGGCTCGCTGAAGGTGAGCGAAAATTGCGCCGGACTTTGCGTGAGCACCGTGCCGTCGGCCGGATCGGTCGCGACCAGCGCCGCATGCGCGAAAGCGCGGCCGGGCATGGCCAAGACCGCCATCGCCACGAGCACTGCCGCCAGCCAGGCAAGCGGGCCGGTATGCGGGCGGATCGTCGAGGAAGACTGTGCTGCGTTCATGCCGTCGTAACAGGAGATGGTGGCGCGCCCCGATGGAGCGCGCCAACAAAGATCATTTCTTCGGCAGCAATTTGATGCCGGGCGCCGGAGTTTCCACGGCGTCCTCATCCTGGCCTGCCGCCGGGATCTCGATCCAGCGATCGGTGGCGTCGCCGCACTCCTGCACCACCGGGAAATAGAGCATTTGGCCGGCCGGCAGATCGGCCGCCAGCGAGGCGCGGAAGACGAACTCGTCGTAGAACTCGTCGGGCAGGTTGCCGCCGCTCCAGTCGACTTCCTTGACGCCGGTGGTCAGCGTCTCGCCGTAGAGCTGGTAGGATTTCTCATACTTGCCCTTCTTGGTCTGCAGCGTCCAGCCGGGCTTGGGCATCGGCTTCACCGCGATGACGCCTTCGGGGATCTGCACGCGCACGGCGGTCGTCGCCTTGCCCTCGCAGCCATGCGGCACGCGCAACACGGCCTTGTAGGTGGAGCCGACAGCCGCTTCCTGCGTTTCGAGCGTGATGTGGGCGAACGCGGCATTGGTTCCGAGCGCGCAAACCACGCCGGCCGCCAAAAGATACTTCTTCATGAATTGTCCCTCTGATTTTGAATTGGCGGATTACTCGGCGTGATCCATGTCCATATCGTCGCTGCCGGTCTCGCCCATGCCTTCGACGACAAACTCGACCTTGACGCTGCCTGCCTTCTCGAAGGTTAGTGTCGCCGGGAATTTCTCGCCCTGCTTCGGCTGCCGCTTCAGGCCGGTGAACATCAAATGATAGGCGCCCGGCTTCAGAGCGACCTTGCCGCCGGCCGGGATCTCCAGCCCGCCCTCGACCGGCCGCATGGTCATGACGCCGTCCTTGACGCCCATCTCATGCAACTCGGCCTTGTCGGAGATGTCGGAGGAAATCGACAGCAGCCGGTCCGGCGCGCTGCCCTTGTTGATCACGGTGAAGTAGCCGCCGGCCACCTTGGCGCCGGGCGGCGTCGCCCGCGACCAGGGGTGCTCGATCTCGATATCGCCGACCTTGAATTCGTGCGCGATGGCCGCTGGAATGCAGGCAAGCAGGAGAAGAAGAACGCACAATGCAAGGCTGAGACGTTGCAGGCTGGGTAGCGGCGCGCCGCGAAGCGCGAAGGCTTGCGGCTTGGGAAGAAGATTGGACATGGTTGCTCCATGGATATGAGGATCGCGCCGCTTTGCGGCCGCGAGCGGTCTGATCTTTGGATGAATGCGCCCGCGAAAAGTTCCGCGGATCAGGCCGTTGCCGGCGGCGCGCGCGGATTGGCCGGAGAGCGGTCGCGGGCGAAATCCTGGTGCTGGAAGGCCGGAAGCTGGAAGGCGACCGCCTCGAAAAGCTGGGTTCCGGCCAGCGCGCCTGCTTCCGGCGGCGGCAGATGCGCCGGCGAAACCATGTTGCAGCCGAGCGAGCAGCAGGCCGGCATGTGTTGCTGGTGTTGATCGCCGCCGGGGAGCTTTACAGCGCCTTCATGCGTGCAGATGACGTTGCCGAAGGCGTCGAGCTGCGAAGGCGCGCCGAAGGCGAACGCACCGAGGGAGGACTGAAGCAATAGAAGCAGCGCCGCGACGAACGCGGCCGGCATGCTCCATCGTTTCAGCCTTATATCCAACGCAAAGCCTCTCCCGGAAACTTGATCGACCCTAACATGGACGATGCGGCCGGAAAATCGGCAAAACCGCGCTGCGGCAACGCGGCGCGATATCGGTCAAACGCGCAAATCCGCCTGTCAGGCAAGTTGCGCCTGCCGTCCTTCGGGAATCGAGCTCAGCAGCGTCAGGCGCGCCGACTTCAGGTGCTTGCGGCAGGCGGCGTCCACCTTGCCGGGATCGCGCGATTTGAGCGCCGCGATATAGGCGAGGTGCTCCTGCACCGCGACCTCGTTGCGCTGGCGTTCCTCGGCCTTGTTCCACTGATAGTGGTAGTGGAAGATCATCGCGATGACGTCGTAGAAGTCGACGATGAAGCGGTTGTGCGAGGCGCGGTGGATGAGCCGGTGGAAGCGCTCGTCGAGCTCGGAGAATTCGTTGAAACGGGTGGCGATTTCGCTGGCGAGCTGGCGGTGTTGGACCTCCAGCATGTCGAGGTCGACCCAGACCGCGCTGTCTTCCGGCAGCGCGGCGAAAGCCGCCGCCGAGCGCAATTCGAACATCTCGCGGATCTCGGTCAGCTCCAGCGCGAACGCTCGCGTGAAACCCTTCAGCACCCAGTGGCTGTTGCGCCGCTTCTCGATCAGCCCGAAGCGCGAGAAACGGATCAGGAATTCCCGCACGCTGGTGGTGCCGACGCCGATCTCGCGCGCCAGCTCGAGCTCGTTGATCTGCATGCCGGCCTCAGCGCCCTCGGCAAGCAGACGCCGCATGAAGGAGCGCTCGATGATCTCGGCCAGCGAGTCAGTCTCCTCCTCGGGAAAGAAATCCTCCGGCCGCGGCGCCCTGAGCACCGTCTTGTTGCGCTTGTTCCAGGCGATCAGCCCGGTTTCTTCCATGCGGGCAAGAATGCTGCGCACGGTGGTGCGGCTGACGCCGAGCAGCGTGCCGAGCTCCGGTTCCGAAGGCAGGCTCTTGGTTTCGTCGAGCAGCCGCAGGCAGCGGTTGAAAGCGTCCTTGTAGACGTTGTTGCTCTTCGACATGCCCCGTATCCCCCAACGCTTGCGGCGGCTGGCCGGAAACGCGATATGATCGGTCTTCCTAGCGCAAGCCTCCGAAAAGCGGAACGTTTTTCGCCGGCTTGCCAAACGGGCAGGCGCGGGCGTCTATAAGGCGCGCGCTACCCGCAGCGAAAAAACAATTGACGCAAAAATGTTTTTTCCCGATAAAAGACATTACCTTTAAACGGGCGCAAGTCAATCCGCCCGCCTCCCAGGAATCACCCAGGACAGCCGCCCGTGACCAGTGCAAACATCATCCTCCTCTCCCCCTCCGACAACGTCGCCGTTGCCAATGGCCGCATCGAGATCGGCACCGCATTGCCAGGCGGTGCCGAGGCGGTCGCGGCGATCGAGCCCGGCCACAAGGTGGCGATCAAGCCGATCGCCGCGGGCGAAGCGGTGGTGAAATACGCGCAGGCGATCGGCCGCGCCAGGCAAGCCATCGCGGCCGGCGAGCACGTCCATTCACACAATCTGGTCTTTGAGAGCGGCCGCCTGCCGGTGGTGCCGCCAAGCGAGGCCGAGCACGCCACCGAGGCAGACCGCAAGCGCACCTTCATGGGCTACCGCCGCGCCGACGGCCGCGCAGGCACGCGCAACTTCATCGGCATCGTCGCCAGCGTCAATTGTTCGGCCACCGTCTGCCACGCCATTGCCGACGAGGCCAACCGCACGATTCTGCCGAAATATCCCGGCATCGACGGCTTCGTGCCGATCGTCCATGGCCAAGGCTGCGGCATGAGCGGCACCGGTGACGGGATGATGGTTCTGCACCGCACGCTCGCCGGCTATGCGCGCCATCCGAATTTCGGCGGCGTGATGATGGTGGGGCTCGGCTGCGAGGTCAACCAGCTCACCCTTTACGGCCAGAAGGGCGTGGCGGCGGGAAAACGTCATTTCAACATCCAGGAGGCCGGTGGCTCGCGCAAATCGGTCGAGAAGGCGATGGGCGTGCTGACCGAGATCGCCGAGGAAGTCGGCCACCTCAAGCGCGAGCCCATCCCGGTCAGCGAGATCGTCGTCGGCCTGCAATGCGGCGGCTCGGACGGCATGTCGGGCATCACCGCTAACCCGGCGTTGGGCGCCGCTGTCGACATCCTGGCCGGCTGCGGCGGCATCGGCATCCTGTCGGAAACGACCGAGATCTACGGCGCCGAGCATCTGCTTGCCTATCGCGCCGCCTCGCCCGAGATCGCCGCCAAGCTCGACGGCTTCGTGAAATGGTGGGAGGAGCACACCGCCAAGCACGGCGCCTCGATCGACAACAATCCCTCGCCCGGCAACAAGCGCGGCGGCCTGACCACGATCCTCGAGAAGTCGCTGGGCGCGGTCGCCAAGGGCGGCCAGACGCCGCTCAACGGCGTCTTCGGCTATGCCGAGAAGGTTTCGGGCCACGGCCTGGTGTTCATGGACACGCCCGGCTACGACCCGGTCTCGGCCACCGGCCAGGTCGCCGGCGGCGCCAATGTCATCGTCTTCACCACAGGCCGCGGTTCCTGCTTCGGCTGCCGCCCGACGCCATCGATCAAGGTCGCCACCAACTCGACCATGTACCACCAGATGGAGGAGGACATGGACGTCAATTGCGGCGTCATCGCCTCGGGCGAGAAGACCATTGCCGGCATGGGCCGCGAGATCTTCGAACTGATCATCGATACGGCGTCCGGCCACAAGACCAAGAGCGAAGCGTTCGGCTACGGCGACAACGAATTCGTGCCCTGGCATCTCGGCGCGACGCTTTAGCCCGACGACCTTTATCGCCGCGGAAGCGCTGCCAACTGCAAGGACGCCGGCCTTCACGACCGCGCAACCTCATGATGGAATGAATATTCCATATTGACAGTTTGGTGAAATTATCGTTCCATATCGCCAAGGAGGAACGGAAGCGCCCATGTGCTGCCGGGGAGGAGCCGGCCAAAGCTCATCCCGCATCACACAAACGGCAACAGACACCGCTTGCATCGGCCATGGCGATGCTCTATCAAAAAATGGCATCTGTTTTTTATTGATAAAGTTCTGTTTGGGCCGCGCCTATCCAGATGGAGCTTCCGAAACCTTCACCAGGCGACTTTAGGGAGGAACCTAATGAAATTCGTGACCAGCCTTCTCAACCGCCGTGCTTTCGTGGCCCTGGCCGCCGCATCGATGCTTGCCGGCCTGATGCATTCCGCGCCCGCTTCGGCGGCGGATGTGACCATTCCGATCATCGTCAAGGATACGACCTCCTTCTACTGGCAGATCGTTCTGGCCGGTGCCCGCAAGGCCGGCAAGGATCTCGGCATCAACGTGCCGGAGCTCGGCGCCCAGGCCGAAACCGACGTCAACGGCCAGATCTCGATCCTCGAAAACGCCGTCGCCAGCAACCCGGCGGCCATCGTCATCTCGCCGACCGAGTTCAAGGCGCTCGGCAAGCCGATCGACGAGGCGGCTTCCAAGGTCAAGGTCATCGGCATTGACTCCGGCGCCGACTCCAAGGCTTTCACCTCCTTCCTCACTACAGACAACGTCCAGGGCGGCCGCGTCGCCGCTGACGGTCTGGCCGCCGCGATCGGCGCCGCCAATGGCGGCAAGGTCGAAGGCAAGGTCGCGCTGATCACGGCCCTTCCCGGCGCCGGTTCGCTCGAGCAGCGCAAGCAAGGCTTCATCGAACAGATCAAGGCCAAGTATCCGGGCCTCCAGCTCGTCGCCGACAAATACGCCGACGGCCAGGCCACCACCGGCCTCAACATCGCGACCGACCTGATCACCGCCAATCCGGACCTCAAGGGCATCTTCGCCTCCAACCTGATCATGGCGCAGGGCGTCGGCCAGGCGATCGCCGAGAACAATCTTGGCGGCAAGGTGGCACTGATCGGCTTCGACAGCGACGAGAAGCTGATCAAGTTCCTGAATGACGGCGTCATCTCCGGCCTCGTGGTCCAGGACCCGTACCGTATGGGCTATGACGGCATCAAGACCGCCTTGGCCGCCTCGAAGGGCGAGAAGGTCGAGGCCAATGTCGACACCGGCGCCAACCTCGTCACCAAGGACAACATGAAGGATCCCAAGATCGACGCGCTGCTCAACCCGAAGCTCAACTGAGCGGCGTCGCGACAATCGTTTCCGGGGCCTCGCGCCCCGGAAACATCCATCAGGCGATTTCGAAATTCGCCGGGCTGATTTAGGCTCCGACTTCAAGATGCGCGCCAGACGCATCGCTGCGTACCCAATGGTTGAGACCAATCTGGGAGGATTGTCATGACGTCGACGGCGCAGGACCTGCACCCCGCCCCAACGCTGCAGCCAGGCAGGACGATCCTCGAGCTCAACGGGCTGGAAAAGCGCTATCCCGGCACGCATGCGCTGAAGCCCGTGCACCTTGCCTTCAAGGCGGGCGAGATCCACGCCATCGTCGGCGAGAACGGCGCCGGCAAGTCGACCCTCATCAAGCTTCTGACCGGCGTCATGCCGCGCACCTCAGGTGAGGTCATCTGGGAAGGCAAGCCGGCGGCTTTGGCCACCCCGTACGAGGCGATGGCGCTGGGCATCAACGCCGTCCACCAGGAGGTGGTGCTGTGCCGCCACCTCACCGTGGCCGCCAACATGTTCCTCGGCGAGGAAGAGTCCCGCTTCGGCCTGCTGCAGCAGCGCGCCATGGTCAAGGAAGCGCAGAAGATCATCGACGGGCTGGGCTTCGACCTGCCGGCGCATGTCGTGCTCGGCGACCTCACCATCGGCCAGCAGCAGCTGATCGCCGCCGCCCGCGCCACCGTGCGCGGCACGAAATTCCTGATCTTCGACGAACCGACCGCCTACCTCACCCGCAAGGAAGCCGACCAGCTCTTCAAGCTGGTCCGCCGGCTGAAGGGCGAAGGCGTCACCATCATCTATATCAGCCACCGCATGGAGGAGGTGTTCGAGCTCGCCGACCGTGTCTCCGTGCTGCGCGACGGCACTTTGGTCGGCACCCGCAACATCGCCGAGACCAACGAGCCCGAGCTGGTCAAGCTGATGATCAACCGCTCGATCGAGCAGATCTACCACAAGGAGCATTTCACCCCCGGCGCCACGATCGTCGAGACGAAGAAGCTCTCGGGCAAAGGCTTCGAGAACGTCTCGGTGACCGTTCGCGCCGGCGAGATCATCGGCCTCTACGGCCTGATCGGCGCCGGCCGCAGCGAGTTCGTCACCACGCTCTACGGCCGCCACAAAAAGTCTGCCGGCCAGATTTTTTGGCAAGGCAAGGAGGTCCAGGTCAATTCCGAGCACGATGCTATAAGGCTCGGCATGGCGCTGGCGCCGGAAAGCCGCCGCGACCAGGGCCTGTGCCTCAACCTGCCGGTCGGCATGAACCTCAACCTGCCGATCTACAAGCGCATCTCGAGCAACCTGCTGATCTCCGGTGCCAAGGAGAAGGTGGAAGCCGATCGGCAGATCGCCGACCTGCGCATCAAGACGCCGACGCGCAATGCGCTCGCCTCCAGCCTGTCGGGCGGCAACCAGCAGAAGATCGTCATCGGCAAATGGCTGGCGCATGGCGCCAAACTGTTCATCTTCGACGAGCCCACGGTGGGCGTCGATGTCGGCACCAAGGCCGAGATCTACCGCCTTTTCTCGACGTTGTTGTCCAAGGGCGCCGGCATCATCCTGATCTCGTCCTATCTGCCGGAAGTCTACGAGCTTGCCGACACGCTGCACGTGTTCCGGCGCGGCAAGCTGGTCGCCACGCATGGGTTCCGCACCGCGAGCCACGAGGACATTTTGGGTCAGGCTCTGGCCGAGAAACAAGAAAAGTCGGGAGGACAAAAATGAGCACCGAGGCGATCCCCGCCGAAAAACCCAAGCGCAATTTCAACGCGCTCTTCGGCCTGACCCTGCTTGGCCTTCTGCTCCTGATGTGGATCGTGCTGGCTTTCGCCACGCCGTCCTTCGCCACGGCGCTCAACATCACCAATCTTTTGCGCCAGGGCTCGCTGATCGCCATCCTGGCCGTCGGCCAGACCTTCGTCATCATCACCGGCGGCATCGACCTTTCGGTCGGCGCCATCGTCGGCTTCACCACGGTCATCGTCGCCCTGCTCATCAATGCAGGCTGGCCGATCTGGGCCGCCGTGTTCGTTACCTTGCTCGTCGGCGTCGCCATCGGCCTGTTCCATGGCTTCGGCATCGTCAAGATGGGCCTGCCGCCTTTCATCATCACGCTTGCCACGATGACGTCGCTGCGCGGCATCGGCTTGCTCATGACCAACGGCAACTCGATCTCGATCAACAGCGATCCGTTCCAGGCGTTCTCGCGCGGCTCGCTGGCCGGCATCCCCTACCTGTTCTGGATGGTGATCCTGGTCGCTGTGCCGTCCTATATCTTCCTGCATCACACGCGTTGGGGCCGCTATCTTTTCTCGGTAGGCTCCAATGCGGAGGCGGCGCGCCTGTCGGGCGTCAACGTGCCGCGCACCATTTACATGGCCTATGTCCTGTCCGGCCTGCTGGCTGCCTTCGTCGGCGTGTTGCTCGCTTCGCGCATCGGCATCGGCAACCCGACACAGGGCGACACATACGAGCTTCAGGCCATCGCCTCGTCGGTCATCGGCGGCACCTCGCTGTTCGGCGCCATCGGTTCCGTGCATGGGCCGCTGATCGGCTCCTTCATCCTTTCGACGATCAACAACGGCGCCAACCTGCTCAACGTCAACACCTTCTGGCAGCGCGTCATCACCGGAGCACTGATCATCGTCATCGTCTACTTCGACGGCCTGCGCCGCCGGGGCAAATGACTTCTCCCTGAAACTAACGCGCCGGCCCGGCCAGACCGAGGCCGGCGCCCTTTTTTGCTGGATCTGTTCAATGAAAGCCGTCGTTTGCCGCTCGCCCGGCGACCTTGTCCTTGAAGACCGCGCCGCGCCTGGCGCGCCGCCGCCCGGCTGGGCGCGCGTCGCGGTCAGCCATGTCGGCATCTGCGGCACCGACTACCACATCTTCGAAGGTAAGCATCCTTTCCTCGCCTATCCGCGCGTCATGGGCCACGAGGTTTCCGGCATTATCGTCGAGAAGGGCGAAGGCGTCGATCTCGCCGTCGGCGAACCGGTCGTCATCAACCCCTATCTTTCATGCGGCAAATGCATCGCCTGCCGGCACGGCAAGCCGAATTGCTGCATGAAGATCGAGGTGCTGGGCGTCCACCGCGACGGCGCCATGTGCGAGGAAGTCCTGGTTCCGGCGCAGAACCTTTATCCGGCAAACGGCCTGTCGCTGGCCGACGCCGCGGCGGTGGAATTCCTTGCCATCGGCGCGCATGCGGTGCGCCGCTCGCTTGGCGCGCCCGGTGCGCGAACGCTGGTCATCGGCGCCGGACCGATCGGCCTCGGCACGGCGATCTTCGCGCGCATCGCCGGACTGGATGTCAGCCTGCTCGACATGAGCGCCGAGCGTCTCGGCTTCGCCGAAAAGGAACTCGGCTTCGCCCCGCTGGACAGCTCGAAGGCGACAGCCGCCGACCTGGTGAGCCGGGCGACCGGCGGCGAAGGGTTCGACCTCGTGTTCGACGCGACCGGCAACACGGCGTCGGTTCAATCGGCCTTCGCCCACGTCGCGCATGGCGGCACGCTGGTGCTTGTCAGCGTCGTCAAGGACGACATCACCTTCTCAGACCCCGAATTCCACAAGCGCGAGATGACGCTGGTCGGCAGCCGCAACGCGCTGAAGGCCGATTTCGAGCATGTCGCGGCCTCGATCCGCAACGGCGCCGTGCCATTGGGCAAGCTCGTCACCCATCGCACCACGCTCGCCGCAACGCCGCGCGATCTCGCCAGATGGACGCATGAGAAGTCGGGGCTGATCAAGGCTGTCATCGAGGTGGGGTAGGACACGGCTCTTCTGACGCAAACATTCGGTAGTGACGGTGCGGGGATTTGGCAGAGCGCATGCCTTTGCGGTTAGCCGAAACCTTTGTCGTCTCGTCATCCTCGGGTCTGCGCTCCGCTTCGCGTCGCTCCGCCCGTGGATGACGACCTCTGGGGTTATCGTCCGAAGATGACGATGCCGAAGACCTAATCGCCAGCTGAGAGCCTCAGCTCCACCCGCTCCGCCGGAAAACGCGACTCCGCGAACTGGATCGGCTCACCATCGAGCGTGACGTTGACGGCGACGGTGACCAGCACGATGGCGCCAGGCTGCAACTCCATCGCCACAAGGTCGTCGGCATCGGCATGGCGTGCCGACAGCACTGTCGATTGCCGCAGATAATCGTTGATGCCGAAACGCTTGAGCGAGGCGGTGATCGATCCCGTTTCGGCCATTGCCGCCTCGATGCCGGCGAAACGCTTGGCGTCGAACCAGGTCGTCGCGCGCGATACCGGGTGTCCGTCGGCCTCGCCGCGCGTCTCCAGGCGGATGACGGCTGCTCCCTTGGCAAGGCCCAGCGCCTCGGCGATGCGCCGGCTGGCCGGTTCCGTCGCGGATGACAGCAGCGCGATGTGCCGTTCGCTCGTCTGCCCCTGCAGCCCCGTCGAGAAGCGCGTGCGCGCGCCGATGGGATAGGAGAGCCGTTTGCGCGACAAGACGAAGGTGCCGCGCCCCTGCTCGGCCCTCAGCACGCCATCCTGCACAAGCGCGGCAATGGCGCTGCGCACCGTATGGCGGTTGACGCCGTAGCGCTCGGCCAGCGCCATTTCCGGCGGCAGCGCTGCATTCTCGGCGAAATCGCCGCCCGCGATCCCCTGCAATATCTTGTCGGCGATCTGCCGCCACAGCGACACGCCGTTGCGCCTTTCGATGCTGCTCGCCAATCCAGCCATCGATCCCCCCATTTCTTCGCCAGCCCGGGCAATTTCCGCGCCTGTCATCCACCCGTCATGGACTCTGGGTAGGAGGTAAGTATAATTTGTATAGTTGTCTATATCAATAGACAAATTTTATGGATGCAGGGAGCGATGCCATGCGAGGACAGGAAGCGCGCGAGCAGGCCGGGCGAAAGGCCTTGATGGCGACGCTGGCGCATGCCGCGGCCGATGAGATCGCCCGTCTCTGGAACGAGTCGGGCCTGCCTTCCGAGGCCGAGCTTCTGCGCGGCCCGGAGACCGGATTGGTGACGGTGCGCGGGCGGATCGGCGGCGGCGGCGCGCCCTTCAATGTCGGCGAGGCGACCGTCACCCGCGCCACGGTGCGGCTGCCGTCCGGACAGGTCGGCCATTCCTATGCGCTCGGCCGCGACAAGGGCAAGGCCAGGCTCGCGGCGATCGCCGACGCGCTCTGGCAGGACCCGGCGCATCGCGAAGCGGTCGAGACGAAGCTGGCCGCACCCTTGCGTGCGGCGCTCGATGCGGCGCGCGAGACCCGGCGTGTCGAGACGGCGGCCACGAAAGTGGATTTCTTCACCATGGTGCGCGGAGAGGACTGATGAACATCGCCACGCAATCGATCGATGGCGGCTTCACCGAGCCGGTCTTCAACGCGCAAGTCGTGTTCCGCGCCATCATGGACGCGATGGCGCGCCCTGGCTCCGTCCAGGCCCTGCCGCAGCTCGCGCGCCCGCCGGCGCCGCTGTCGGCGACGGCCGGCGCCGTGGCGCTGGCGCTCTGCGACAACGACACGCCGGTCTGGCTCGATCAGGCACTGCAGGCGGAAGCTTCGGTCAAGGCCTGGCTCGGCTTCCACACCGGCGCGCCTTTGGCCAACACGCCCACGGACGCGCATTTCGCCCTGATCGCCAATCCGAAGGAGATGCCGGCGCTCGACGGTTTTGCGCAAGGCACGCAGGAATATCCCGACCGCTCGACGACGCTGATCCTGCTCACCGGCGATCTCGGCTCCGGCCCGACGCTGCTGCTCGAAGGCCCCGGCATCGAGAAGACGGCGATGATCGCGCCGACCGGCATGCCGCGCCATTTCGTCGAGCAGTGGAAGCAGAACAACCAGCGTTTCCCGCGTGGCGTCGACATCATCCTGGCGGCGCCCGGCAGCCTCGCCTGCCTGCCGCGCACCACCCGCATCAAGTCGATGGAGGCATGACATGTATGTCGCGGTAAAGGGCGGCGAGGCCGCCATTGCCAATGCGCATCGCCTGCTTGCCGATCGCCGCCGCGGCGATCGCTCGGTGCCGGCGCTGCGCCTCGACCAGATCGTCGAGCAGCTGGCGCTCGGCGTCGACCGCGTGATGAGCGAAGGTTCGCTCTATGACCGCGAGCTGGCGGCACTGGCCGTCGTCCAGGCGCGCGGCGACATGATCGAGGCGATCTTCCTGGTGCGAGCCTACCGCACCACGCTGCCGCGCTTCGGCTACACCAATCCGGTCGATACCGGCGCCATGCAAATCGAGCGGCGCGTGTCGGCCACCTACAAGGACCTGCCCGGCGGACAGGTGCTGGGTCCAACCTTCGACTATACCCACCGCCTGCTCGATCCCGAGCTTGCCGCCGGCGCCGAGGTCGACACACCGGCGCAGCGTCCGGCCGAAGCCGAAGCCATGCCGCGCGTCTCCGCGATCCTTGCCCATGAAGGCCTGATCGAGGCCGACGGCGAGATGCCGCTTGACCATGTGCCCGGCGACATAACGCGCGAGCCGCTGCAATTCCCGATGGCGCGCGACATCCGCCTGCAGGCGCTGTCGCGCGGTGACGAAGGCTTCCTGCTGGCGCTCGGCTATTCGACGCAGCGCGGCTACGCCCGCAACCACCCCTTCGTCGGCGAGGTGCGCATCGGCGAGGTCGAGCTGGAGCTGGACGTGCCGGAGCTGCCTTTCGCCGTGCCGCTCGGCTCCATCCGCGCCACCGAATGCCAGATGGTCAACCAGTTCAAGGGCTCGGCCAAGGCGCCGCCGCAGTTCACCCGCGGCTACGGCCTGGTCTTCGGCCAGAGCGAGCGCAAGGCGATGGCCATGGCGCTGTGCGACCGGGCGCTGCGCGCCGGCGAGCTCGGCGAGGATATCGTCGCCGCCGCGCAGGACGAGGAGTTCGTCATCTCGCATTCCGACAATGTCCAGGCGACCGGCTTCGTCGAGCATCTGAAGCTGCCGCATTATGTCGACTTCCAGGCCGAACTCGGCCTGGTTCGCCGCATGCGCGCCGAATATGAAGCTCGCGAAAACGAGGACAAGGCCGCCGAGGAAAAGCGGGAGGCGGCGGAATGAGCTTAATGACCGCTACCGGAATGTCCGCCGCCGCCATCGAAGGAACCGCCGCCGGAGCCGGAGCCACTGACGCCGGCAACGGTCTCGCCGTGCGGAGGATCCTTTGGCGCCGGGAGAAACATCTTCCGCAGCGCGAAAGCCGCAACGCCGGCGAAGACCAGCAACAGCACGCCAAGATGCATCCAACCGGTAGAATCCATGTGGATCTGCTCCCGCGTCTTGAGCGTCAAATCCTTACCACAGAGCGGACGTGATCGCCATGACCGACATCGCCACCTACAACTTCGCCTATCTCGACGAGCAGACCAAAAGGATGATCCGCCGCGCCATCCTGAAGGGCATCGCCATTCCCGGCTACCAGGTGCCTTTCGCCTCGCGCGAGATGCCGATGCCCTATGGCTGGGGCACCGGCGGCGTCCAGGTCACCGCCTCGATCATCGGCCCGGATGACGTGCTGAAAGTCATCGACCAGGGCGCCGACGACACCACAAACGCCGTCTCGATCCGCGCCTTCTTCAAGAAGGTCGCCAACGTCGCCGTGACCACCGAAACCGCGACGGCGACCATCATCCAGACCAGGCACCGCATCCCCGAGCATCCGCTCAACGCGGGCCAGGTGCTGGTCTTCCAGGTGCCGATCCCCGAGCCGCTGCGCTTCCTCGAGCCGCGCGAGACCGAGACACGAAAGATGCATGCGCTGGAGGAATACGGCCTCATGCATGTGAAGCTCTACGAGGACATCGCCAGGCACGGCCGCATCGCCACCACCTATGCCTATCCGGTCAAGGTCGAGGGCCGCTATGTGATGGACCCCTCGCCGACGCCGAAATTCGATAATCCAAAGATGCATCGCTCGCCGGCTTTGCAGCTGTTCGGCGCCGGCCGTGAGAAGCGCATCTACGCGGTACCGCCCTTCACCGACGTCGTCAGCCTCGACTTCGAGGATCATCCCTTCGAGGTCCAGACCTTCGACCAGCCCTGCGCGCTCTGCGGCGCCGAGAATGTCTATCTCGACGAGGTCATCCTCGACGACCATGGCGGCCACATGTTCGTCTGCTCGGACACCGACCATTGCGAGAAGCGGCGCGAAGATGGCCATCACGGCCACCTCGCCGCCGAAACCAATCTTGCCTCTGGGAAAACGGAGCCGGCAGAATGACCGACGAACCGCTGCTGCGCGTCTCCGCGCTGTCCAAATTCTACGGCTCGCGCGTCGGCTGCGAGAACGTCACTTTCGACCTTTGGCCAGGCGAGGTCCTGGCGGTGGTCGGCGAGTCCGGCTCCGGCAAGACGACGCTGCTCAACTGCCTGTCGACCAGGCTGCTGCCCTCCTCCGGCACCGCGAGCTACCGCATGCGCGACGGCCAGTGGCGCGAGCTCTACCGGATGAGCGAGACCGAGCGCCGCTTCCTGATGCGCACCGACTGGGGTTTCGTCCATCAGAACCCGGCCGACGGGCTGCGCATGACGGTGTCGGCCGGCGCCAATGTCGGCGAAAGGCTGATGGCGGTCGGCGATCGCCACTATGGCAAGATCCGCGCCACCGCCGTCGATTGGCTGTCGCGCGTCGAGATCGACGAGGACCGCATCGACGACGAGCCGCGCGCCTTTTCCGGCGGCATGCGCCAGCGCCTGCAGATCGCCCGCAACCTGGTGACCGGCCCGCGGCTCGTCTTCATGGACGAGCCGACCGGCGGCCTCGACGTATCGGTGCAGGCGCGACTGCTCGATCTGTTGCGCGGGCTGGTCACCGACCTCGGGCTGGCCGCGATCGTCGTCACCCACGACCTCGCCGTGGCGCGGCTCCTGTCGCAGCGCATGATGGTGATGAAGGACGGCCGCGTGGTCGAAAGCGGCCTCACCGACCGCGTGCTCGACGATCCGCGCGCGCCTTATACCCAGTTGCTCGTTTCTTCGATCCTGCAGGTGTGATGATGGCTACGCCTCTCGTCGTTTCCGATGTCGCCAAGAGCTTCACCATGCATCTGCGCGACGGCGTCACGCTGCCGGTGGTGGCGGGCGTCTCCTTCTCGATCCGCGCCGGCGAATGCGCCGTGCTCGGCGGCCCTTCCGGTGCGGGAAAAAGCTCGATCCTGAAGATGCTCTACGGCAACTACGCCGTCGATGAAGGCCAGATCATCGTCCAGCATGGCGGCGGCTTGATCGACCTCGCCTCCGCCAGCCCGCGCACCGTGCTTTCCGTGCGCCGCCACACCATAGGTTATGTCAGCCAGTTCCTGCGCACCGTGCCGCGCGTCTCGGCGCTCGATGTGGTCGCCGAACCACTGGTCGAGCGCGGCGAGGATCGGGATAGCGCGCGGGCGAAGGCCCGTTCCCTTCTCCAGCAGCTCAACCTGCCGGAAAAGCTCTGGGCCCTGCCGCCCGCGACCTTTTCGGGCGGCGAGCAGCAGCGCGTCAACATCGCGCGCGGCTTCATCACCGAGCATCCGATCCTTTTGCTCGACGAGCCGACCGCCTCGCTCGACGCGAAGAATCGCGATGTCGTGGTCGAGCTCATCGCCGCCAAGAAGGTGGCGGGCGTTGCCTTGCTCGGCATCTTCCACGACCTCGACGTGCGCGACGCGGTGGCCGATCGCGTCATCGACGTCACCGCGTTCGCCGCCGGAAAGATCGCCGCATGAAGCTTTCGGAGACGCCGCTGATCCATCCGACGGCGCAGGTCGAAAACTCGACGCTCGGCCGTTGGACCGAGATCGCCGAGCGCAGCCGCGTCGCCGAATGCGAGCTCGGCGATTACTCCTACATGATGCAGGATTGCGCCGTGTGGTGCGCGACCATCGGCAAGTTCTCCAACATCGCGGCAAGCGTCCGCCTCAACGCCACCAATCATCCGACATGGCGGCCGACGCTGCATCACTTCACCTACCGCGCGTCCGACTATTGGGACGATGCCGAGCATGAAAGCGCGTTTTTCGCGCAGCGCCGCGCCAGCCGCGTCACCATCGGCCACGATACCTGGCTCGGCCACGGCTCGACCATCCTGCCCGGCGTCACCGTCGGCGACGGCGCGGCGGTCGGCGCGGGCGCCGTGGTGTCGAAGGACGTCGCGCCCTACACCATCGTTGGCGGCGTGCCGGCAAAGCCGATCCGCGAGCGTTTCGACCGCCGCACCGCCGAGCGCTACCAGGCTTTAGCCTGGTGGGATTGGGACCACGCGAAGCTGCGCGCCGCGCTGGACGATTTCCGGGAGCTGGAGGCCGAGGCATTTCTCGAGAAACATGGCGGTTGAGCGACCTCCTTTCACACATCTGACACAGGACTCGGACAGGAGGTCTTCTTCCCCGGGAGATCGCCATGCTCGACACAATCAGACCTTCGCTCGCCGGATTTTTCGAAGGCACGAACCCGACGCCGCCCACACATCTCGGCACTCGTTATGACGCGTCGGGCAACTTCCTCCTCGAACCCGGCAACACGGTTGTCAGCCATCTGGTCAAAGGCTCACCTTCCGAAGCCGCTGTCATCGAGGTGCGCGAGCGCATGCTGGCCATGCCCGATGCGGATCGCCTCGCCTTCACGCCGATCTCCAGCCTGCACATGACGCTGTTCCAGGGCATCATCGAATACCGGCGCCGCCTCCCCTACTGGCCATCGGACGTGCCGCTCGACACCGGCATCGACGACATGACCCGCCTCTATCTCGAACGCCTGCAAGGCTTCGAAGGCCACGGCCGCTTCAAGGTGAAAATTGTCGAAGTCGTGCCGACCGGTCTGACCGTTGCCGGCGCCACCGCGGAAGACAGCCAGATCCTGAAAGCCTGGCGCGATGCGCTATCCGTGCCGTTCGGCTATAGCCATCCGGACCACGAGACTTATGCCTTCCACATCACCTTCGCCTACCAGATCCGCCGCCTTGCCGACGAGCGTGCCGCGGCATGGCAGGACCTGTTCGATGACTGTCTGTCGTTCCTCGAGCGCGAGGCCCCGGTGATCGAGCTCAGGCCGCCGGCATTCTGCAGTTTCAGCGACATGAAGCATTTCGAGGAATTGCTGGTGGTTGGTTGAATCTCTGATGCATGTCTCCCGAAAATGGGCCCGGTTTCGGGATAACGACATGCATGAACAAGGATGGCCTGTGACTCGTAACAAAACTGACATCAATCCGACACCCCAGCTTCATCGGCCTGCGCTAGCGAAGGTTAACAGACCTGCAAAAGCGCGACGGACTGGAGTTTTGGTATGTCAGCATCATCGGCCACGCTTGAGATCCGCGGCGTAACCCGACGATTTGGCAAGAACACCGCTGTCAGCGACATCAACATTTCGATCCCGCGCGGCCAGATGGTCGGTGTCATCGGCCGTTCCGGCGCCGGCAAGTCGACGCTTTTGCGCATGATCAACCGTCTCATCGATCCCAGCCAGGGGTCGATTTTTTTTGACGGCGCCGAGGTCTCCAGACTGCAGGGCTCGCCGCTGCGCCGCTGGCAGCGCGACTGCGCCATGATCTTCCAGCAATTCAACCTCGTGCCGCGCCTCGACGTCTTGACCAACGTCCTGCTCGGCCGCCTCAACCATCGTTCGACGGTTTCCAACCTGCTCGGCATGTTCACGCGCACCGAATGCGCCGAGGCGGTCGCCGCGCTCGAGCGCCTCGACATCGCCCGCACCGCGCTGCAGCCGGCCGGCACCCTGTCCGGCGGCCAGCAGCAGCGCGTCGCGATCGCCCGCGCCATGATGCAGCAGCCGAAAGTGCTTCTGGCCGACGAGCCGATCGCCTCGCTCGACCCGCTCAACGCCAAGGTGGTGATGGACTCGCTGCGCGACATCAATTTGCGCGAAGGCATCACCGTCGTCACCAACCTGCACACGCTCGACACCGCGCGCGCCTATTGCAACCGCATCATCGGCATGGCTGCCGGCAAGGTCGTCTTCGACGGCGCCCCGGAAGACCTCGACCGCGACGCCGTGCGCACGGTCTACGGCGCCGATGCCAGCGGTGCCGAAATCTCCGAGGCCATCACGTCGACCAGCGTGACCATCAAGCCGAAGATCACCGCATCCGCCGGACCGCTCGAACCAGCCTTTCCTGGCTACTGACTCCACCGCCCGGCCGCAGCCGGCCCGGGCATCGTGGACTTCAGCAGAGCAACCCGGATCGCCCGCCAGCGTCAACGGCAAGACTTGAAAAAATCAGAACGCCGCCGGCGCGCAGCCGGAACAACAGGAGAGAGATCGAAATGTTCAGGAAGATGGTTTTTGGGGCGGTTTCGCTGCTCGCCATGGCGGCAAGCGCCGCGCACGCAGCTGACGTCAAGGAATTCCGCGTCGGCATCCTCGGTGGCGAGAACGAGACCGACCGCCTGCGCAACTACCAGTGCCTCGCCGACCACCTGAAGACGGAATTCGGCTTCGAGAAGGTGTCGCTGTTCCCGGCCGCCGACTATGACGGCGTCATCCAGGGCCTGCTCGGCGGCACGCTCGACTTCGCCGAACTCGGCGCGTCCGGCTACGCCAGTGTCTATATCAAGGACCCGAAGGCCGTCACCCCGATCCTCACCACCCAGCAGACCGACGGCTCGACCGGTTATTATTCGATCGGCCTGGCGCTGAAGTCCTCCGGCATCACCGACATCAAGTCGGCCAAGGGCAAGAAGCTCGGCTATGCCGATCCGGACTCGACCTCCGGCTACCTGATCCCGCTGACCCAGATTCCGAAGGACACCGGCGCTTCCAACGAGACCTACTTTGCCTCGACCCAGTTCAACGGCGGCCACGAGAACAACGTGCTGGCCGTGCGCGACGGCAAGGTCGACGTGGCGGTGGACGATTCCTCCGGCATCGGCGACTTCAAGAACGGCTACACCTCCGGCACCTTCCACAAGGAAGTCTCCAAGGGCGCCGTCGACCCGAACGACTTCGTCGAAGTGTGGCGCTCGGGCCTGATCCCGAACGGCCCGCTGGTCGTGCGCACCGCGCTGGGCGACGACATGACCGCCAAGCTTACCGCTTTCTTCACCGCCCTGCCGGCCAAGGACAAGGCCTGCTTCGAAGGCGTCGAGGGTGGCGACTTCACCGGCTATGTTCCGGTGAAGCCGGAATTCTACAACGTCATCGTCGAAGCCCGCAAAGCCGCTATCGGCGGCTGAAGGCATCAGGAAAAAGGGCGGCGCCACCAAAGCGACGTGCGTCCACTTGGACGCACAAAGTACGCTTTGGCACTTTGGGTTGCCGTATCGGACTTTCCGAAAATCGAATTTCGATTTTCGGGCCGATGCGGCGGCGCCGCCCTTTTTGCATGTCCCGATCATGACATCAGCGACACTCCATTCCGACGCCACCCGCCAGCAGGCCGACGCCTGGCGGCGCCAGACCTCGCTGCGCCGCTTCTACACCGCGCTTGGCGTCGGCCTGCTGCTTGTCGCCATGTTCGCGACCATGTGGTTCGCCGACGAGGCCAATGCCGGCCACTTCTTCGACCGGCTGCCGCATATCCTCGACTTCCTGAGCTGGCTGGTCCCGAAGGACTGGAACGACGTCTGGCGGGCGCTGTTCGACATCGCCTCGCCCAACGACAAGGGCACGCAGGAATTCAACTTCCCGCTCGGCCGCGTCTATGTCTGGGGCGGCTTCTACATCCCCGAATATTTCGAACTGATGCTGACCACGGTGAACGTGGCGCTGGTCTCGACCTTCATCGGCTTCGTCTTCGCCGTTCCCTTCTCCTTCATCGCCGCGCGCAACCTGACGCCGAACCCGATCCTGCGGCTCGTCGTCAAGCGCTTCATGGAACTGCTGCGCGCCTTCCCCGAGATCGTCATTGCCGGCCTGTTCGCGGCCATCGTCTCGATCGGCCCGGTCGCCGCCATCATCGCCATCGGCCTGCATTCGATCGGCGCGCTGGGCAAGCTGTTCTACGAGATCAACGAGAACATCGACATGCGCCCGGAGGAGGGCCTGCGCGCCGTCGGCGCCAACTGGTTCGAGCGCGTGCGCTTCGCCGACCTGCCGCAGGTTCTGCCCAACTTCATGTCCTATACGCTGCTCAGGATCGAGATTAACGTGCGCATCTCGACCATCATGGGCGCGGTCGGCGGCGGCGGCATCGGCGAAGAGCTGAAGCTCTCCATCTCGCGCGGCTTCGGCGCCAAAACGCTGGCGCTGGTGCTCCTGCTCTTCATCACCATCTTCCTCGTCGACCAGTTCTCCGCCTGGCTGCGCCGCAAGCTGGTTGGTGAACAAGCCTTCCTGATGAGCGCCTGATATGGCTGCGATGACCGTCGATGAAATCAAGGCCATCGAGGACCGCCACCCGCAAGTGTTTCTGAGGCCGGCCTATAAGCGCTTCTGGCCGCTGCTGCTGATCGCCGGCACGGTACTCTATCTCGCCTATGCCTTGTGGTTCTTCAGCCTGCCGCAGGTGCTGCGCGAGTCGCATTGGGAGCGCCTGCCGCTCTTCCTGTCGCAGTGGATCAGCTATGACCTGCAGCCGGAATTCCGGCTCGACCAGCCTGAGATCACGCCGAAATATCCGCGCTTCTCGGCGCTCGGCGAAAATCCAAATCCCGACTGGGTGATCAAGAACCCCGACGGCACCTTCACGGTCCGGATCGACGGCGACGCGAAATCCGTCACCTTCGACAAGACCAGGGCGGCGATCACGGCCAATGGCGTGACCATGCCGATATCGCTGACAAGCGGCAAGCCGGTGGTCGCAGGTCCGGTGCCCGACTGGGTGACCGTCCATGACGACGAGATTGTCGCCAAGATGGGCTTTGCCGGCGAGGTGCGCGTCACCGTCGACCGCGTCAAGGTGCGCAAGCGCTTCCTCGGCTGGGCGAATTTCGTCTTCGACACGCGCTCGCCCTTCTTCGGCAAACCGGCCGGTGAGGTCATCTCGCTGATCCTCTCCGGCCCGGAGCTTCAGCCGGGTACGTCGAACCTCGCTCTGGCCGCCGACAACGTCTGGAACAATGCGCAGTGGCAGCATGGCGATGTTTGGACGAAACTCCTGCAGACCATCGTCATGGCGTTCCTCGGCACGCTGCTCGGCGGCATCGTCGCCTTCCCGCTCGCCTTCTTCGCCGCCCGCAACATCACGCCGAGCGGCGTGCTGAGCCAGGTGCTGAAACGCTTCTTCGATTTCATGCGCTCGGTCGACATGCTGATCTGGGCGCTGTTCTTCACCCGCGCCTTCGGCCCCGGCCCGCTGGCCGGAAGTGCGGCGATCTTTTTCACCGAGATCGGCACATTGGGCAAAACCTATTCCGAGGCGCTCGAGAACATCGACGACAAGCCGCGCGAAGGCGTGCTCTCGACCGGCGCCAACGGCATTTTGGTGCAGCGCTACGGCGTGCTGCCGGAAGTGGTGCCGGTCTTCATCAGCCAGACGCTCTACCAGTGGGAATCCAACACCCGCGGCGCCACCATCATCGGCGCCGTCGGCGCCGGCGGCATCGGCCTGAAACTATGGGAAGCGATGCGCACCAATTCGAACTGGGCCAACGTCTTCTACATGGTGCTGTTGACGCTGCTCGTCGTCTTCATCTTCGACAACATCTCGAACTTCCTGCGCCGAAGGCTGAGCCGCACGCTGCATGATTACAACAGGCTGCAGGCCGAGCGGGGGTAACGGACGCCATCACTGCCGGTGGCCACCCGCGCGCTTCGTCGTCCACGGGCGGAGCAAGGAGCGAAGCGACGCGGCGCAGACCCGAGGATGACGAGGGAGGAGCTTAAGCCGCCTTCCTCCACCCATCCCTGATATGCTTGTATCCCTCGCGATAAACCGCCTCCGGGCTCTCGGCAAAGTCGCGCCACACCTTCGTCGCAGCAGCCAGATCCTTCAGCGAGCGTCCAAACGCCTCGATGGTCAGCCAGTCGTCATAGCCGCTTTTGCGGATGGCCGAAAAAGTCTCCTTCCACGGGATGTTGCCGCGCCCCGGCACGCCACGGTCGTTCTCCGAAATATGAATGTGGACGACATTGCGGCGATGCTTCGTATAGGCGCCGATCGGGTCGGCCTCCTCGATATTGGCATGAAAGGTGTCGTACATCGCCTTGATATGCGGCCGGTCGATCGCGTCAATGTGTTCCGACAGGTCGGCCATAGTGTTGACGAGGTAGCATTCAAAGCGGTTGAGCGCTTCGAGCCCGACGGTCACGCCCTTCTTGCCGGCATGGTCGCCGATGGCGCGCTGCGAGGCGACCGAGCGCTTCTTCTCGGCCGCTGTCGGCCCGCTGCCGGAGAAGGCGCCGAGCGTCGAATGCAGCGGCCCGCTGAGGGTGTCGGCACCGAGGGCTGCGCTGCAGTCGATAGCCCATTTCATGTAGTCGATGCCGGCCTTGCGCGTCGCGGCGTCCGGCGAGATCAGGTTCATCGCCGGATCGCCCATGGCCGAGACCGCGGTGCGCTCCAGGCCGATGCGGTCGAGCATCTCGCCGAGCCTCCTGTAGTCGTCGGGTGCCCCGACGAAGACCGGTATCTCGACGCCGTCGAAGCCGGTCGCCTTGATGTCCTTCAGCAGCGCCTCGTGCTTCTTCGAGACGCTGGTCGTCCACAAGAACATGCACATG
Source organism: Mesorhizobium sp. BH1-1-5 (assembly GCF_020165615.1). Lineage (NCBI taxonomy): Bacteria > Pseudomonadati > Pseudomonadota > Alphaproteobacteria > Hyphomicrobiales > Phyllobacteriaceae > Mesorhizobium > Mesorhizobium sp. BH1-1-5. The sequence goes on along the minus strand of NZ_JAIUIM010000009.1, from coordinate 115,330 downwards.
CCGATCTTCATCGACACCCCCTCCCTCTGACGGCCGGCCAACTCCGGGCTACGCCGCACACTCCCCCTCATCCGGCCGCTTCGCGGCCACCTTCTCCCCGAGGGGAGAAGAGACTTAGCGCTGACGCCAGCGCCTCCTCTCCCCTCGGGGAGAGGTCGGATTGCCCCGAATTGCTCTTGCAATTCGGGGCAATCCGGGTGAGGGGGATCTCCCGCTCGCCGACCGACGCGACTACAATTTCGTCCACGCCCCGTTCTTCTTCGACGACTTCACGCAGGCCTCGATGAACGCCATGCCTTCGACGCCGTCGGCGATCGTCGGGAAGACCACATCCTTGGCCGGCTTGCCGCCCTTCCTGCGCGCCGCGCGGATAGCGCGGGCTGCCTCCTGGTAGATGTTGGCGAAACCTTCGAGATAGCCCTCCGGATGGCCGGACGGCACGCGGCTGACGCGCGCCGCGACCGGCATCGCGCCGGCGCCGGCCCGGGTGAGCAGTTGCTTGGGCTGCCCGAACGGCGTGTACCAGAGATAGTTGGGGTCGGCCTGCACCCATTCCAGCCCACCCTTGGAGCCATAGATGCGCAGCTTCAGCCCGTTCTCATGACCCGGCGCCACCTGGCTCGCCCAGATCATGCCCTTGGCCGGATGCGTCTTGCCGACCGGCTTGAAGCGCAGCATGACGTTGACATTGTCGTCGAGCTGGCGGCCCGGCACGAAGGCGTCGAGATCGGCCGAGAGCGTATCCAGCTCCAGCCCGGAGACGAAGCGTGCAAGATTATAGGCATGGGTGCCGATGTCGCCGAGCGCGCCGCCGGCGCCCGCCTGCTTGGGATCGGAGCGCCATGAGGCCTGCTTCTGGCCGGTGGCGGCGAGGTCCTCGGTCAGCCAGTCCTGCGGATATTCCGACTGCACGATGCGGATGTCGCCGAGCTGGCCCTTGGCCACCATCTCGCGCGCCTGCCGGATCATCGGATAGGCGGTGTAGTTGTGCGTGAGCACGAACACCTTGCCGGTCTTCTCGACAAGGGCGGCCAGCTTCTTCGCCTCGGCCAACGAGGTTGCCAGCGGCTTGTCGCAGATGACATGGATGCCGGCCTCGAGGAAGGCCCTGGCCGCCGGCACGTGCACATTGTTGGGCGTGACGATCGCCACCGCCTCGATGCCGTCGGGACGCCTGGCTTCGGCCTTCGCCATCTCGGCATAGGAGCCGTAGCTGCGCGCCGGATCGAGCCCGAGTTCCTCGGCCGAGGCCTTTGCCCGTTCCGGATTCGACGAAAGCGCTCCGGCCACCAGCACGAAATCATTGTCCATGCGCGCCGCGATGCGATGCACCGCGCCGATGAAGGCGCCCTGCCCGCCGCCGACCATGCCGTAGCGGATCGGGCCGCCTCTTGCTTCCGTCTTCGATGCGCCGACCATTTATTGTCCTCTCTCTTTGACTCCTCACCCTCCCCTTCGCGGGGAAGGTCGACGCATAGCGTCACGGTGGGATTATAAGAGTTCGCTGCGGCTTGCGATTCAACCCCACCCGACCAGTCGGCGAACCTCCTCAAGGGAAGTTCGCGAGCTAAATCCCCATCATCGCCCGCAGCAGCTTCTTGTCGCTCGTGCCGCCGGCGAAATCATCGAACGCCTTCTCGGTCACCCGGATGATGTGGTGCTGGATGAAGGGCGCGCCTTCGGCCGCCCCGTCCTCGGGATGCTTCAGGCAGCATTCCCACTCCAGCACCGCCCAGGAATCGTAATTGTACTGGGTGAGCTTGGAGAAGATGCCGCTGAAATCGACCTGGCCATCTCCCAGCGAACGGAAGCGGCCCGCCCGGTTCACCCAGCCCTGGTAGCCGGAATAGACGCCTTGCCGCCCGGTTGGGTTGAACTCGGCGTCCTTGACGTGGAACGCCTTGATCCGCTCGTGGTAGATGTCGATAAATTCGAGATAGTCGAGCTGCTGCAGCAGGAAATGCGACGGGTCGTAGTTGATGTTGCAGCGCTTGTGCCCGCCGACCGCGTCGAGGAACATCTCGAAGGTGGCGCCGTCGAACACGTCCTCGCCCGGATGGATTTCGTAGCCGACGTCGACGCCGTTCTCGTCATAGACGTCGAGGATCGGCTTCCAGCGTTTGCCGAGTTCGGCAAAGGCTTCCTCGATCAGGCCCGGCGGCCGCTGCGGCCACGGATAGAGGTAGGGGAAAGCGAGCGCGCCGCTGAAGGTCACCGAGGCCTTGAGCCCGAAATTGCGCGATGCCTTGGCGCCGAACTTCATCTGCTCGACCGCCCATTTCTGACGTGCCTTCGGGTTGTTGTGCACCTCGGCCGGCGCGAAGCCGTCGAACTGCGCGTCATAGGCCGGATGAACGGCGACCAACTGGCCCTGCAGATGCGTCGACAGTTCCGTGATCTCGACGCCGGCATCGGCGCAGATGCCTTTCACCTCGTCGCAATAGGCCTTCGACGACGCCGCTTTCTTGAGGTCGAACAGGCGTCCGTCCCAGGTCGGGATCTGCACGCCCTTGTAGCCCAGGCCGGCCGCCCATTTGGTGATCGAAGCCAGGGAATTGAACGGTGCGGCATCGCCCGCGAACTGCGCCAGAAACAGGCCGGGACCCTTCATCGTCGTCGGCATCGGCATCCTCCCTCATTGTTTTCGCGACCAAGCATAGCGCCGATTGAAGTGAGGGCCAGCCTGTTTGGTCAATACTGTCGGCGTCTATGCGTTGCGCCATTCTGGTATTACCAAATCCCGTAATTCGGTCAAGCGGCCGAAAACCGAGAAGATGGGGCGAACTTCCAAACAAACGAGCGAAATTATCTTATAAAATCAGTCTATTGCTTAACCGAAACGGCTTCCATCCCCCACTTCTTGCCGTGCATGAAAATTTGCTGTAGAGGTCATGGAAGGCCCAATTGGTCGAACCAGTTCCGAGGAAAATGCTGGTAACGCCTTGGGGAGGAATCGTGCGGCCGCCCCTATCGGAGGCGTCGCGGGGTAAATGTGACAGGCGAATTCTGGGAAGGATAGACCATGCATCTTTCGACGCACAATTGGATGCGGGCGGAGCCGCTGGAGGTGACGCTCAAGCGCATCAAGAAATTCGGCTACGAATCGATCGAGATTTCCGGCGAGCCGGAGCAGTACAAGACCAAGGAGACGCGCGCGCTCCTGAAGGAGCACGGCATCCGCTGCTGGGGCTCGGTGACGCTGATGCTGGGCGAGCGCAACCTCGCCGCCAAGGACCAGGGCCAGCGCGAGCGGTCCGTCCAATACGTCAAGGACGTGCTCACCATGGTGAGCGAGCTCGATGGCGAGATCATCACGCTGGTGCCCGCGACCGTCGGCAAGGTCGTGCCGGACGGCACCGAGGCGGAGGAATGGGGCTGGGTGGTCGATGCCACGCGCGAGTGCTTCACGCATGCCAAGAAGGTCGGCGTCAGGATCGCCGTCGAGCCGCTCAACCGTTTCGAGACCTATCTCTTCAACCGCGGCGCCCAGGCGCTGGCGCTTGCCGACGCGGTGAGCCCCGAATGCGGCGTCTGCCTCGACGCCTACCACATCCATATGGAGGAATTTAACGTCTACGACGCGATCCGTCAGGTCGGAAAGCGCCTGTTCGACTTCCATGTCGCCGACAACAACCGCTTCGCCGCCGGCCTCGGCCAGATCGACTGGCCGAAGATCGTGCGCACGCTGAAGGAAGTCGGCTATGACGGCGCGCTGACCAACGAGTTCGTCGCGCCCGTCGACCGCACGCCTGCCGCGCCCTATCCGGAGATGGTCGAGCGCAATCCGGTCGACATCTCACCCGAGCAGCTGAAATTCATCCAGGACCATGGCTCCAGCGTGCTCACGGAGAAATTCTACACCGACCAGATGCGCATCACCGCCGAAACGCTGCTGCCGCTGATCAAGTAGACCTCCGATCGAGGCTTATCCCTCCGCCCGGCGGGCGGAGGCCGAAAGGAAAACATGCGCATCAAAAGCGTCCAGGCCTGGTGGGTCCGTATCCCGATCGAAGTCGCGAAGCAACATCGCAGCGACTTCGGTCAGGTGACGACTTTCGACGCCGCCATCCTGCGCATCGAGACCGACGACGGCCTCGTCGGTTGGGGCGAAGGCAAGAACGCCGCCGGCAGCGCCGGCAGCTATGGCGCGCTCGTCCATATGCTCAACCACGAGATCGGCCCGCAGCTCATCGGCCGCGATCCGGCCGACATCGGCATCATCTGGGAAATGCTCTACAACGGCGTGCGGCACGAGACGGCGGCGCATGCCGGCCATGCCATGCCGCAGCTGGCGCGGCGCGGCATGAGCGTGGCGGCGATCAGCGCCGTCGACATCGCGCTCTGGGATATCCTCGGCAAGTCGCTGGGGCAGCCGGTGTGGCGGTTGCTCGGCGGCCGCAAGGTCGAGCGTATGCAGGCCTACGCCTCGGGCGGCTGGGCCTCAGCCGACGCCATCGGCGAGCAGTTGAAATCCTACATCGCCAAGGGCGGCTTCAAGGCGCTGAAGATGCGCGTCGGCGCCATGGACGGCGCCCCGCATGTTTCGGCCGCGCGCGTGCGCGCCGCAAGGCAGGCGATCGGGCCGGATGTCGAGCTGATGGTCGACGCGCACGGCACCTACACCGTCGCCGAGGCCAAGCGCTTCATCAAGCTCACCGCCGATCTCGACCTTGCCTGGTTCGAGGAACCGGTGATCGCCGACGACAAATCGGGCATGGCCGAAGTGCGCGCCTCGGGCTCGACGCCGATCGCCACCGGCGAAAGCGAGGCGACGCGTTACGCCTTCCGCGACCTGGCGGTGCTGAAATCGGCCGACATCTTCCAGCCGGATCCGGCGTTTTGCGGCGGCATCAGCGAGGCGATGAAGATCGGCACCATCGCCAGCGCCTTCAATCTGCGCTTCGCGCCGCATCTGTGGGCCGGCGCGCCCTGCTTCTTTGCCGGGCTGCATGTGTGTGCCGCCTCGCCCGCCAGCTTCATCATCGAATATTCGCTCGGCGCCAACCCGATGATCCACGACCTTGTCGAGGAGACTGTCGAAGCGAAGGACGGTATGATAGCGATCCCTGAAAAGCCTGGATTGGGATTCACCATCTCCGGGCGATTCCTGGAGGCGCACGCGCAACGTATTTGACGATGAAAGAAAAGAACCTTCTCGCGGAACTTGCCGCCTATCTCTTCGCCAACTCGGACAAGGAGTCCGGCCGCACGCCCTCGGAGCGCGAACTGGCGGAGCATTTCGGCGTCAGCCGCGGCCAGATCCGCGAGGCGCTCGCCATCCTCGAAGCCATGCGCATCGTGGAGCGGCGCGCCAAGTCCGGCATCTATATCGACACCAAGCAGGCAAGCGTGGAAGCGCTGGCGCTTTTCGCCCGCGCCGGCCTGCCGCTCGATCCGGTGCAGATCTACGAGACCGTCGAGCTGCGCAAGATCCACGAGATCAAGGCGGCCGAGCTTGCCTGCTCGCGCGCCACCGAGGAAAACTTCGAGCGCCTGCGCGAGATCCTGAAAGCCTCCGAAGAGCGCATCGCCGCCGGCGAAGGCCTCGCCAAGGAGGACCGCGAGTTCCACCTCGAGATCGTGCGCGCGACCAAGAACAGCGTCTTCCACAACATCTGCAGCGTCTATTACCTGATGGGCGAGCAGCGCCTGCCGATCTATTTCAACGACCCCGAGCGCAGCGTGCGCTCGCATGCCGAGCACATCCAGATCTACGAGTCGCTGCTGCGCCGCGACGGCAATCTCGCCCAGGCCTTGATGAACGCCCATTTGCAGGGTGCCGAGAGTTACTGGAAGGGGATCATCGAAGGTCGCGGGGCGGAGCCGGAAAGCGCGGCGCTCGAGAAAGCTTGAGCAATTCCAGGAAAAGCGTGAAACGGTTTTCCGCCCGGAATTGCGTGAAAATAGAGAGATAGGGCAGTTCGCCGTTTCCATGAAACGGTGAAATGCCGTTGAGCATTTTGCAGCCACGCGCTTTCGCTCGGCGTCGCGGAAATGCGGCCAAAAAAGGAACCTTGATGCGCAAGATCCTGTCGACGCATCCGCTGCACCCACGCGCCACGGCCATGCTGGCCGGCGCCGGCCGGCTTGCGATCGCTTCCGCGCTCGATCCCAGGACGCTGACCACGGAGGCTCGCGACGCCGACATCGTCATCGTGCGCGCGCCGCTGCCGCCGGAGCTGTTTGCGGGTGCTTCCAGCCTGCGCGCCGCGATCCGCCACGGCGCCGGGCTGGACATGATCCCGGTCGAGGCCGCGACCGCCGCCGGCGTGCTGGTCGCGAACGTGCCTGCCGTCAATGCCCGCTCGGTCGCCGAGCATGTGATGTTCACCGCGCTCGCCCTCTCGCGGCGCTTCCGCGTGATGGACCGCGACCTGCGCGCCAAGGGCTGGCTTGCCGGACGCGAGCACGCCAATTCGACCAGCGAGCTGGCCGGCAAGACGATCGGCATCGTCGGCCTCGGCGCCGTCGGCCAGGCCGTCGGCCATATTGCCGCGCACGGCTTCGATCTCAATGTCGTGGCAACGACGCGCAGCCTGCGGCCTGCGCCCGAACGTGTCGGCTTCCTGTCGATCGACGCGCTGATCGAGCAAAGCGACATCATCGTGCTCTGCTGCCCGCTGACGGAGGAAACCCGCGGCCTGATCAGCCGCGAGCGCATCGCCCGCATGAAGCCCAGCGCCCTGCTGATCAATGTCTCGCGCGGCCCGGTGGTGGACGACGAGGCGCTGATCGAAGCCCTGCAAAAGGGCCGCATCGGCGGCGCGGCTTTGGACGTCTTTTCCACCCAGCCGCTGCCGCCCAACCATCCCTATTTCGGCTTCGACAATGTCATCGTCACCCCGCATTTAGCCGGCATCACCGAGGAATCGATGATGCGCATGGGCGTCGGCGCCACCGGCGAGGCCCTGCTGGTGCTCGCCGGCAAGCTGCCGGTCAATCTGCGCAATCCGGAAGTCATCGAGCACTACCGCCGGCGCTTTCCGGCCGGAAGCTAGCGCATCGCTGTTTCGCCCCAATTGTTCGCGACGTTGGTGCTATGTTGAATGTTCGCCTGGCATTCACGGTTGTTGCCGTTTCCGTCATGCCCTCGGTCGCGGCGGCTGAAAGCAGCTACGTCTATTGCGACAACAGGCTACGCTGCTTCAAGGCGCCCTGCCCTTCGAACAGCGCGCTCGACCTTGCCAACGGCAAGATCATCAAGGGTGTGTCGATCGACACCAGTGAATTGCCGCGGGCGGACCGGGAGCGGCCCTACCTTTCCGATATGCTCCACTATGGCTCGGTCGTCGTGCGGGGCAGGATAGAAAGCCGCCCGGAAGCGCTGACAAGCGACGAGTATGTGCAAAAGGTGATTGTTGCCGGAGCCATCGAAAGAGAAACGATGATGAAGGAACGTCAGCATTGCTCGTCACGTGGGCTATACTGAGTTATCCTTCGCCAAGCAGCCGCTCTACAGCCGCGGAAATCTCCAGCAGATGGCGATCATGGCCATTACGCGCCACCAGCATTAAGCCGGCCGGCAGCTTGGTGCCGGGCATCGGCAGCGAGATCGCGCAGAGGTCGAACTGGTTGGCGGCCTGCGTGTTGCGCAAGAGCAGCCCTTCCGTCCTGTCGCGCAGTTCTTCGTCGCCGGCCATGGCGGCAATGGACGGTGCGACCATCGGCACGGTCGGCAAGGCCAGCACATCGACTGTCGCCAGCCGTTCCGCCATGGCCGCCGCAAGCTCGCCGCGACGGCGGATCGTGCGGATATAGGCGGAAGCGGGAACCGCCAGCGCGCGCGACAATGGCCCGGTGACGTGTGGATCGACCGGCACCGACGTGCCGCTCGCCAGCCAGTCGGCATGCACTTCGGCGCCTTCCATGGACGCAATGGTCCCGCGCCTGGTGGCTAGGCGCATCTCGGCGACGAGATCGTCGATCGACAAATCGGTGGCGCGGGCGCCGGCCTGCCCGATCCTGCCGATGCATCCCTCGAAAGCTGCCGCGACCTCGGCTTGCGTGTCGCCGAACAGCACGCCACGCGCAATGCCGATGCGCAGGCCGGCAAGTGGAACCGGCTGAAGCGCTGCCGGCTCTTCTCCCGCCATGATCGCATCGGCGATGGCGCAATCGGCGACGCTGCGGGCAAGCGGGCCGATCGAATCCAGCGTCATCGACAGCGGAAAGGCGCCGGTCAAAGGCACGCGCCCCGACGTCGGCTTGAAACCGACGACGCCGTTCAGCGAGGCCGGGATGCGCACCGAGCCTCCGGTGTCCGACCCGATGGATATTTCGCTCGTGCCCTCGCCGACCGCGACGCCGGCACCGGACGACGACCCGCCGGGGATCAGGCTGGCATCGACGGCATTGCCCGGCGTGCCGTAGTGAAGATTGTCGCCGACCGCGGTGAAGGCGAACTCGGTCATGTTGGTCTTGCCGAGGATGATGGCGCCCGCCTGGCGCAGCCTCCGCACGATCGCCGCGTCCCGCGTCGCCGGCGCCGCGCCGGCACGGATCAGCGACCCGGCCCTCGTCGGCTCGCCGGCGACGTCGAACAGGTCCTTGATCGAAACGATGCGACCGTCGAGCGGCCCGAGGCTGACGCCGGCCTTGCGGCGGGCATCGGACGCGTCTGCGGCTGCCAGCGCGGCCTCCGCATAGAGCTTCGTATAGACCTTCTCGTCGCCTGCGCGATTGGCAAGACGTGACAGGATGATTTCAAGACGGTCGCGGACGGATTGCATTTTTGATGTCGGGCCTTGCAAAGTTGCAGCGTCTTTTAGGCACGGCCTGATGTTGGGCCTGCGCGAGAGATAAACCGGCAGGCGTGCCTTTGCACCCTGCCAGCGATGGGAAGATGCTGATGCTGTACAAAGGCGGCTGCCACTGCGGCAAGGTGGCGTTCGAGGTCAAGGGCGAACTCGGCATGGCCGTGCGCTGCAATTGCTCGATCTGCCGGCGCAAGGGCGCGCTGTTGTGGGCCGTGCCGCATGAGACGCTCAATCTGGTCGCCTGGGGCGACGACCTCGGCCGCTATACCTTCGGCAAGGCTCAAATCGCGCATCGCTTCTGCCGCACCTGCGGCATGCATCCGTTCGCCGAGGACGTCAACGAAAGCGGCGAGCGGAGCGCCTATATCAATGTCAACTGCCTGGAAGATGTTGATCTCACCGCAATCGAAGTCTTCGAGTTCGACGGCCGCTCGGCCTGACGCGCAATTCCGGACGGAAAACCGCTACGCACTTTTCCTGGAATTGCTCTATCGGTAGCCGGTCGCATCGGCTGGCTTGCCGGCATCCTGAACTTCCGGGACGTAGCGCCAGGCGTCGGGACGCGAGCCGTCGAGATCGGTGAAGCCGTAGATCTGCGCCAGTCCGCCGCTGGAAAGCGACTGGCCGTTCCAGCGTGAACGATTGGGATCTGCGGCCAGCGCCACGACCGCGCGGCCGATGAAGCGCGGCGTCTCGGATATGACGAAATGCGGCACATTGGCGGTCGCGTCGCGCCAGTTTTCTTCCCGCACGTCAAACGCCTCCAGCATCATCTCCGAGCGCAGCCAGCCCGGCGTCAGCGAGACGGACGTCGCACCATGCTTTGCGAGGTCCTGGGCGTGCGCCCATGCCATGCGGTTCACAGCCACCTTGGCGAGATCGTAGAAGGGCGAGAGCCGGTAGTGGTCGGCATTGTATTCGGCCGTGCCGTCGGTGACTTCGACAAGCAACCCACCCGGCTGCTCGATCATCAACGGCAACGCGTGGTGCGCCGTAATGAGGTGCGTATCGATGCCGAGCCGAAGCAACCGCAGGCCATTCTCGAGATTATGATCCCAGACCGGCTTGTTCCATTCGAACAGCTTTTCGCCGCCCCACAGATCGTTGACCAGTATGTCGAGCCGGCCCTGTTCGGCACGTATCCGCTCGACCAGTCCGCGCACTTCTTCGGAGACCAGATGGTCGACCCGAACGGCAATGCCCTTGCCGCCTTGCGCGGTAACCAGCTCCGCTGTCTCCTCGATGGTTTCTGGGCGCTGATAATCCGATTGCCGGGTGCGCGTCGTGCGGCCGGTGACATAGACGGTGGCGCCGGCAGCGCCCAGTTCGACCGCAATTCCCCGGCCCGCGCCACGCGTTGCGCCGGCAACAAGCGCGACTTTCCCTTGAAGCGTCATTCAAACCTCCGAACTTGAACTCGGCACAATAAGAGCTGGCGCCCATCGCGCGTCTCATTTATAAATGATTGTTCGTTTATAAATGAGAGTCAAGATGACCAGGCCAAAAACCCAGTCCGACGAGCAGGTGCTGGAAGCCGCCTACCGGCTGATGCATGCCGACGGGCCGGAAGCGCTGACCTTCGAAAAGCTGGCGCGGGCCAGCGGCCTTTCAGGCTCGACGCTGGTGCAGCGCTTCAGGAACAAGACGCTGCTGAAGCAGCGCACCCTGCTCTATGCCTGGGATGGGCTCGACCGAAAAACCGAGCAGGCGGCAGCATCGGTCCCCAGAACCCCGGCCGGCGCCATTGGGCTGCTGGTCGCTCTCTCGAGCGGCTATGGCGACATCGAGTCCTATGCCGAAGGTCTGCTCGTCCTGCGCGAGGATCTTCGCGATCCGATGCTCAGGGCGCGTGGCGCGGCCTGGAAAACGGCGCTCGGCAGGATGCTCGCCGATTGCTTCGCCGGCGTCCCCGGCATGCCGGACGATATCGGCCTGCTGATGGCCGCTCACTGGCAGGGCTCGCTGCTGTGGTGGAGCTTCGATCCCTACGACATGGATCTTGCCGCCTATGTCGAGCATAGCCTGACGCGCTTCGTTTCGGCCGTCACAAAGACATCGGCCCGGCGCTCCTGAGAGCCGCCGGGCCGAAGCTTGAAAGGCGAGCCGGCGCCTACTGCGCAGCCTGCTTCGGCCCCATCAGGAAGGTCACCAGCGCCGCGAGCAAGGTCGCCACGCCGCCATAGGCGAAGGCGGTGGCGACACCGGCGTGATCCACCAGCAGGCCGCCGACGATGGCGCCCAGCGCGATCGCCACCTGGAAGGTCGCGACCATCAACCCGCCGGCGCTCTCGGCCTGGTCGGGCGCGGCGCGCACCAGCCAGGTCTGCAGGCCGACCGGCACGGCGCCGAAGGCAAAGCCCCAGGCAGTCACGGCGACAGCCGCACTTATCGGCGAGGCGCCAAGCACCAGCAGTGCAGCCGCCGACAGGGCGATCAGCAGCGGCGCCAGGCCCACGGCCATCTTCAAATTACGCTCGGCCAGGAACGCGCCGGCGAAATTGCCGAAGAAGCCGCCGATGCCGTAGGCGAGCAGCACCAGCGAGATGGTTTGGATCGGCATGGCCGGGACAGTCTCAAGGAACGGCCGCACATAGGTGAAGCCGGCGAACTGTCCGGACGCGACCAGCAGCACCACCAGCAGCGCGACGCGGATCATCGGCCGCTTCAGCACTTCGACCAGAGTGCGAAAACTCGCCACCGCCGTCGGTGGCAGGCTGGGCAGAGTGGCAAGCTGCACCAGCAGCGCCAGTCCGCCGACGACCGCCGCGATCATGAAGGCGGTGCGCCAGCCCCAGACGTCGCCGACATAGGCGCCGACCGGAGCAGCCGTGACCGTGGCTACCGAGACGCCGGTCAGGATGATCGACATGGCGCGCGGCATCAGCCGCATCGGCACCAGCCGCAGCGCCATCGCCGCCGACATCGACCAGAAGCCGCCGAGCGCCACGCCAAGGACGACGCGGGCGAGAAGCAGCATGGTGAGCGAGGACGCGAAGGCGGCGACGAGGTTGGAGACGATCAAAAGGACTGAGAGGATCCACATGACCAGCCGGCGGTCGAGCCGCTTGGTGATGATCGCCATGGTCGGCGCCGCAATGGCGCCGACGACGGCCGTCGCCGTCACCGCCTGGCCGGCGGCGCCTTCGCTGACGCCGAGGTCTTGCGCCAGCCGCGTCAACAGGCTGGCGGGCAGGAATTCGGCGGTCACCAGGCCGAAAACGCCAAGCGCCAGCGAGACCACCGCGCCCCATGCCGGCTCCGTTCGTTCCTCAGCTTCGCTTGTGTCGAGAATAGCGGCGTCGACGACGCCCGTGGCGGGTTCGGTCATGGTAAAATCTCCGGTCTGTTTGCGGCGCCACATAGGAGATGACCAGACCGGACTCCACCCGTTACGTGCCAGCGGGCGGCTCTGTCGGTTCGATCTGGTTGCGGCGCAACATTTGGCTGCAGTGCAACATAGGGAGTGACTGACTGGAGTTTCCATGCTAGAAACGCCGAAATGAATTACAATTCGTCCAAAACCATTGTGCAGACCTCCGGCGACCCGCTGACCGACATGTTGCGCGGCCTGCGGCTTGACGGCGTCGATTACGGCCGCTGCGTGCTGGGCGAGCCCTGGGCCGTTTCCTTCCCAGCGCAGAAGGCGGCGCGCTTCCATTTCATCGGACAGCAGGGCTGCTGGCTGTTCTCGCCGGCCAAGGAATGGATCGAGCTCTCGGTGGGCGACGCGCTGCTGGTCCCGCGCGGCGACGAGCATGTGCTGGCGAGTGCGCCCGGCGTGCCGCCGGTGCCGATCGGCCGCTACACGATCGAGCCGGTGTGCGAGAACATCTACGACGTCTCGAATGGCTGCGACGGCTGCAAGACCTTGCTGTTTTGCGGCTCGATGCATTTCAACCTCGACGGCTCGCATCCGCTGCTGGAGATGATGCCTGACCTGATGCAGGCGCATAAGCTGATGGCGAACGCGCCCGGCATCCAGCATCTGCTCGACGCTATGGCCGGCGAGGTGACGATGGACCGCGTCGGCTCCGGCGGCATTCTTGCGCGCCTGGCCGACGTGCTCGCCGCCACCATCATCCGCTCCTGGGTGGAGAATGGCTGCGGCGACGCCACCGGATGGATCGCCGCCGTGCGCAACCCGGATGTCGGCAAGGTGCTTGCCGCGATCCACCTGCAGCCGGAGCGCGACTGGACGGTCGAGGCACTGGCCAGGATGATGGGCGCCTCACGCTCCGCCTTTGCGCAACGCTTCGCCACCGTGGTCGGCGAGACGCCGGCTAAATATGTCCTGCGCGTGCGCATGCACCAGGCGCGGCAATGGCTCACCCGCGACGGCATGCGGGTTTCGGTGACGGCGTCGCGGCTAGGCTACGATTCGGAAGCCTCCTTCAGCCGCGCCTTCAAGCGGGTGATGGGCGTGGCGCCGAGTCATTTCCGCCACGCCGGCGCCGACGAACAATCCTGAGCTCGGGTCGCCGGGCTGGAGGAATTGCCAAGTCTTTTGGACGCCCCGCCATTCCCCGCCAGCCGAAGCCGCATAAGCTGGCTGCGGAGGAACCGCCATGCCCAATCATCTTCCGTCGCTTGCGCTTGTCGCGCTCGCCATCCTGCCGGGCCCGGCTTTCGCGCTCGAAGACAGCTACCTGCCCGCCGACAAGATCCCTTATGCCGTCGAAGCGCCGGGCCAGCCGCAGCGCCTCGGTCCGCTATGGGGCGAACGGGCGAAAGGACCGGCCGGCACGCTGCTGAAGGTCCCCGGCAACTGGCGCGCGCCCGTCCATGCCCACACCGCCGATTATCGCGCGATTGTCATCAAGGGCCTCTGGGCGCACTGGCAGATGCAGGGCGGCGAAGCCACCAAGGTCGAGTTGCCGCCCGGCTCCTACTGGACCCAGAAGGCCAACGAGATGCATGACGATGCCTGCCTGTCGGACACCGAATGCGTGATCCTGCTGATCAACGACACGCCTTAAGAGACCTATCTGCCGAAATAAGGCAGCAGCCAGGCCGGGCCGCTACCCCGCGTGCCGCAGGCTGACGCCGCTGCCCTTGTCGAACAGCACCACTTTGTCCGGGTTCCAGGCAAAGCGCACCGGCTGCTCGATCGCGACGGCGGTCCTCGCGGGCACGGTGGCCCGCAGCATCGTGTCGCCGACCCTGAGCGTGACAATTTTCTCGACGCCGTGGTTCTCGACATCGTGGACTTGCGCCTCGACCGGCGCGCCGCTTTCCAGATAGACGTCCTCGGGACGGATGCCGAAGACGAGCGGGCGACCGTCGGTCGCTCCGCCCGTCCTGGTCCCCCCTGAGAGCGGCAGCTCGAAATTCATCGGCGCCATTACCGCACGGTCGTTGACCAGCCTGCCGTCGATGAGGTTCATCGGCGGCGAGCCGACGAAGCTCGCGACATAGGTGTCGCGCGGATTGTTGTAGATCTCATGCGGGGTGCCCATCTGGACGATGCGGCCGTGGTTGAGCACCCCCACCTTGTCGCCCATCGACATCGCCTCGATCTGGTCATGCGTGACGAACAGGAATGTGGCGCCGAGCTGCATCTGCAGGTTCTTCAGCTCCGTGCGCAGCGCCTCGCGCAGCTTGGCGTCGAGCGCCGACAGCGGCTCGTCCATCAGAAACACCCGCGGCTTGCGCACGATGGCGCGGCCGATCGAGACGCGCTGCATCTCGCCGCCGGAAAGCCGGTCGGTCTTGCGGTCGAGCAGATGCTCGATCCTGAGCGTGCGCGCGGCGCGCGCGACGCGATCCTTGATCTCTGCCTCCGGCAGCCGGCGGATCTTCGGCTTCAGCGGAAATTCGAGATTCTGCCGCACCGTGTAGCGCGGATAAAGCGAATATTGCTGCAGCACCAGCGCCACGTCGCGCTCGGCCGCCCCCCAGTCGGCGACGTCGACGCCGTCGATGAACACCTGGCCCTCTGTCGGCTTTTCGAGACCGGCGACCATCCTCAGCGTCGTCGTCTTGCCGGCGCCCGTCTCGCCGAGCAGCACGAAGAATTCGCCGTCGGCGATGTCGAGATTGAGATTGGACAGCGCGGTGTGGTTGCCGAATGTCTTCGAGATGTTCTTCAGCTGGATATGGGCCATTACAATCTCACTCCGAGCGACTTGCCGCTCGCCGCGTCGAAGAAATGCGTCTGCGAAGGATCGATCCGCGCATAGACCTTTTCGCCCGGACCGCCGATGAAGCCGCTCTTCGTGCGGGCGCGCAGCATCTTGGAGCCGACCTTGAGGTCGACAATGTCGAAGGAGCCGAGCGGCTCGACGATCTGCGTTTCGACCGGCAGGAAACCGTCCGTCGCCTCGCGGCGCACCAGCACCCCTTCCGGCCTGATGCCCAGCGTCAGCTGGCCGCCGGCATGGCCGTTGAGCTTGGAAAGCAGCGCGCGTGGAAACTCGAAGCCGGCGGCCGCGCCGCCGACGGAGACAGAAGCGGCGGACGCATTCTCGGCCACGATTGCCTCCGCCACATTCATCACCGGACTGCCGACGAATTGCGCGACGAACAGATTGGCCGGATGCGAATAGACCTCATCCGGGGTGCCGACCTGCTGCAGCACGCCTTCATGCATGATGACGATGCGGTCGGCGAGGCTCATTGCCTCGATCTGGTCGTGCGTCACATAGATGCTGGTCGAGCCCTGCTTGATATGCAGCCGCTTGATCTCGGCGCGCATTTCCTCGCGCAGCTTGGCGTCGAGCGCGCCGATCGGCTCGTCCATCAGCATCGCCTTCGGGCGCCGCACCAGCGCGCGGCCGATGGCCACGCGCTGCATGTCGCCGCCCGACAGCGCCGAGGGCCTCTTGTTGATGAGATCGGTGATCTGCAGCGTCTTGGCGACCGAGCGCACCTCCGTGTCGATCTCGCTCCTGCTCTTGCGCGTCGCGCGCAGCGGGAAGGCGATGTTCTCGTAGACGTTCATATGCGGGTAGAGCGAGAAGGACTGGAACACCATGGCGATGTCGCGGTCGGCGGCCTTGAGGTGCTGCACCGGCTTGCCGTCGATCAATATGTCGCCCTGGTCGATGGTCTCCAGCCCGGCGATGGCGCGCAGCGTCGTCGTCTTGCCGCAGCCCGACTGCCCGAGCAGCACGATGAACTCGTTGTCGTCGATCTTGAGGTTCAGGTCCTTGATGACCTGGACGGCGCCAAAGAATTTCTGGACGCCGCGAAGCTCGATCTGGGTCAATGCTGTGCCCCCGCATTGCGCGCCTGCTGATCGGCTCCGTGACCGGTGCCGACCTGCTCCTCGCGTGGGATCTTGGAGGTGACGTTGAAGCCGATCAGTCCGATCAGGATGATCGTCACGCCATAGGTGTGGAGCAACATGTTCCACGGCTGGCAGAGCGCGACGATGCCCAGCACCATCAGGATCTGCGAGCCCGGTTCGAGATACTTCTCGTTGATCGCGCGGAAGCTCATTTGCGGATCGCTCCGAAGGACATGCCGCGCAACAGGTGGTTGCGGAGCAGGAAGGTGAAGATCGCGACCGGCAGCAGGAACAGGAACGTGCCCGCGGCGATCACCGTCCAGTCGGGCAGGCCGGAGCCCACCTGGCTCGGAATGAAGGGCGGCGCCGTCTGCGCGCGGCGGTTGGTCATGATCAGCGCGAAGGCGTATTCGTTCCACGCCGTGATGAAGCAGAACACGGCCGTGGCGGCGATGCCGGTCGCGGCCTCGGGCAGCACGATCTTGAAGAAGGCTTCCATGCGCGTGTAGCCGTCGACGAGCGCCGCCTCCTCATACTCCTTCGGGATCTCGTCGATGAAGCCCTTCATCAGCCAGACCGAGAAGGACAGGTTGAAGGCGGTGTAGAGAATGATCAGGCCGAGATGGGAATCGTTCAGTCCCACGGCCCGGTACATCAGGAACATCGGGATCGCGACCACCACCGGCGGCAGCATGCGCGTCGACAGGATGAAGAAGAGCAGGTCCGCCTCCCCCTTGACCCTGAAGCGCGAGAAGCCGTAGGCGGTGAACGTGCCCATGCCGACGGCCAGCACGGTCGAGGTGATCGCCACGATCAGCGAGTTCATGAACCGGCTCGGATAGCCCGACCACTGCACCTCACCCTTGCCGTCGCGCACGATCTTTTCGCCGCCATCGAAGACGACTCGCTCCCACCAAGGGGCGGCGGCATACTCTTCCGGCGTCGGCGGATTGCGCATCTGGGACCGCTTGGTGAACAGCTTCACGAAGGGCGAGATCTCCGGCTGGAAGACGACCGTCGGCGGGATGGTGGTGGCGAGGTTGCGCGGCTTGAATGCCGTCGAGGCGATCCAGTAGATCGGCGCCAGGAAAATGATCGTCACCAGCAGAACGGCGACGATCGCGATGCGGTTGAAGGTAATTTCGGAAGAGGTGCGGACGGCGGCCATCTCAGCGCTCCTTCACCTTGTTGAGGTACTTGACGTATATGTTGGTGATCGCCAGCACCATGATCAGCACGATGTAGGCCATGGCGCAGGAGCGCCCCGTCTGCCATTCCTGGAAAGCCATCTTGTAGAGCCGGATCGAGATCAGTTCGGCCGTCGGCTGGCTGGTCAGGATGTAGGCCAGGTCGAAGGTCTTGAACGCTTCCATGGTGCGGAAGATGACGGCGATCATCAGGATCGGCGCGACCAGCGGCAGCGTGATGCGGAAGAAGGTGTAGAACGGCCCAGCGCGGTCGATCGCGGCGGCCTCGTAGAGATGTTTCGGCACCGCCGAGAGGCCGGCCAGCGACAGCAGCATCACGAACGGCGACCACATCCAGATATCGGTCAAAGCGACCGCATAGAGCGCCATCCTCGGGTCTGCCAACCACTCGAAATTGCCGAGCCCGAGCGCATAGTTGATGACGCCCCATGACGGGTCATAAAGCAGTTTCCAGAACAAGCCGACGACGGCCATCGACAGCATCATCGGCAGCAGCAGCAGCGTGGTGATAAAGCCCTTGAGCGGAATATCCCGGTTGAGCAGCATCGCCACGCCGAAGCCGACAAACAGCTGTCCTGCGACCGAGATGATGACGTATTTCGCGGTGATGGCGAAATTCGACCACACATAAGGGTCGTTGAGCAGGTCGCGATAATTCTGCAGCCCGACGAAATTGGCCGGCGCATTGGTCGAGGCGCGGAAATCGGTGAAGGAGTAACCCAGCGAATAGATCAGCGGAAAGATGTTGAAGACGATCAGGAACAGGATCGTCGGGATGATGAAGAGATTGCGGATCGAAATGTCGCTGAGGCCGCGCGCCGCGGCCCGTGAGGACCTGTCGAGCGTGGTGATCATCGTGGTCGCCAAAACCCTGCTCCGGATGCTTGAAAAAACAAACGGAGGAGGCCTCTCAGGCCTCCTCCGCGAGGCATGTCGATTACTTCACGCGGCCGTATTTCTTGAAGGTCGCGTTCCAGTCGGCGGCAAGCGCGTCCAGCGTTTCCTTGGCGGTGCCCGAGCCGCCGATCATGTAGGGATAGATGCGCTGGTTGAGCTGCTGCAGCAGTTCGGCATATTCCGGCACCGCCCAGAAATCCTTCACCTTGAACATGGTCTCGTAGAAGGCCTTGTTGTATGGCGTGGCGCTCTGGAACTCAGGCGATTTCAGCACCGCGGCGCTGCAGGTATAGCCGCCAAGCGCCGCCCACTTCTTCTGGGTCTCGTCCTTGATGAACCATTCAAGGAACTTCATCGCCTCGTCCTGCTTCTGCGAGTAGGAGATAACCGAGATGCCCTGCCCGCCGAGTGCGGCGAACTGATCGCCGTTGGGGCCGGGAGGATTGGCGAAGAAGCCGGTGTTCTTGGCGTTGGGGTTGGATGCCTCGTTGATCAGCGAGGGGAAGAACGCGAAGAAATTCATGCTCATCGCAGCCAGGTTTTCGGTGATCGCCTGGTTGTCCTCGACGAAGAACGACTTGGCCCAGCCCGGAGGCGTGAACTTGTATAGTTCCTTATAAGCATCGAGAGCGGCGACCGCCTTGTCCGAGTTTATGTGGCCGTCAACCTGGTAGGTCGAATAGTCGCCGAGCTCGCCACCATAGGAGAACAGTGCGTTCTCGAAGCCCATCGCCATCGCGTCATAGGAATTGTCGGTGTAGATGGCGATGCCGTATTTCTTCTGGTCCGGACGGTAGAAGAATTCCGCGATGTCGCGCAGCGCCTTGAAATCCTTCGGCACGTCGAGTTCGTAGCCATACTTGGCCTTGAACGCTTCCTTTTCCTTCGGGTCCTCGAACCAGTCCTTACGGTATGACCAGCCGACCGCATCGCCTTCGAGCGGGATAGCCCAGTACTTTCCGCTGTTGCCGGGATATTCGGAGTAATATTTCACCGTCGCCGGCGCCATGACGTTGCCGAGATCATGCTTTTTGAAGAAGTCGGTGAGGTCGACATAGTGGCCGCCGGTCGAGCCGGCGCCGAGCCACTGCGAGTCGCCGACCACGAGGTCATAGGCGTCGCCATGGGCGTTGAACTCGGTGAAAGCCTTGGTTTGGAAGTCTGACCACGGCGTGGTTTCAACCGTGATCTTGACGCCGGTTTCCTTCTCGTACTCGTTGCCGAGTTCCTGCAGGTAGTTGGCCGGATCCCATTCCGCCCAGAAGATGGTGAGCGACTTTTCCTGCGCGTGGACGGATGTCCCGCAGGCAAGCGCCAGGCCGACACCAGCAAGCACGCTGGTCACTATCTTGCGCATAGTTTTCCTCCCTTGTGCGCATTCTATTGTCGTATGCGAGCCAGCAGCGAAAGCCGGCCCTGGTAGTTCCTCCTGTGATGGCGCCTCTCCGGTTCCAGGCCTCCTCGCCCTGCCGGAAATGGATCGCAGCCGTCACTTTTGATCCGCTTTATCGGTACTGATCTGGTATTACCAATTCTGGCTTGGCGTCAAGCGCTTTCTTGAAGCCTCGATATCAGCCAGATAGGCCGAGCATTACGATATCCGTCTGTTTTCTCTGGTTTTTCCTACTATTTGATACATGAAGCCCTTGTCAGGAGCGTGTAGCCGCAGTTAACATCCAAAACTGGCTCCGCAATCTGGTCGAACCAGATTTACACAGTGGCCGCCTTGGACGCGGCCGGCATTCCGGCTCAGCTAGCTTCCGATTCCGCCATCGCGGCACGTACCAGCGCGCCCGCCGCCCATTGCGCCACCGACACCATCTCGGCGCTGTCCAGCCCCCAGATATCCTTCAGCACCGTGACCACCTCGACGCCGAACATCAGCGACAGCGCCTGCGCCAGGCGCCTCAACTGGCGCGGCTTCAAGCGCCCCTTGAGCGGCGCGATCGCATCCTTCAGCAAATCGACGCGATGACCGCGCTTGAAGGCCGGTTCCGATCCGAGCGTGCCCGCCTGACGCCGCGCCCATTGATCGAGCGACAGTTTCAGCGCCGCCTTGAACGTCGCTTCGAAGGCTTCGATACGCGGCATCGCGGTAGCGAACAGATCCGCCACGCGCCGCTCGGCATCGTCGGATGCCGACGTCCAGGTGAGGATCGGACCAAGTCCCTCATCGACCACAGCCTGCACCAGCGCCGCCTGGCTCGGGAAATAACGGTAGGCGGTGGCGCGCGACACCTCCGCCGCCTCCGCGACCTCGCTGACCGAAGGGGTCATGCCGGACTGCATCAGCCTTGTCGCCGTTTCGAGCATCAGCCGCCTGGTCCGGGCGCGCGGCCCCTTCTCGACGGCCGGCGCCTGGGCGGCATCATCCTTGGAGGCAGCTTGTTGACGTGAGACATCCATGTCAATACGATACGCGCGTCTCAAAAATTTGCAATGGCGCAACGCCGGGCGATATAGGGGCCCCCGCCAGCGACGAGGTTTTGCCGAGGAGCTTAAGGGCGGGGCAAAAAATTTGGGGCCCCGCCAGCGACGAGGCTTTCGCCGAGGAGCTTAAGGGCGGGGCAAAAAATTTGGGGCCCCGCCAGCGACGAGGCTTTCGCCGAGGGGCTTAAGGGTTGGGGTAAAAAAGGCGGGCGGCGACGCCGGACGTGCCGGATGACGGGGAACCAAGGATGGGGCGCATCTATGTGGTCGGCACTGCCGACACCAAAGGTGAGGAACTCGCCTTCCTGGCCGATGCTATCGCTAAGGCCGGTGGCGCGGTGGCTCGGGTCGATATCGGCACGCGCGGCGCGACTGTCCCGGTCGATGTCCCCGCGAGCGAGGTCGCCGCGCATCATGCCAAGGGAGCCGGCGCGGTTCTCGGCATCGACGATCGCGGCGCCGCCGTTGCCGGCATGGGCGCTGCGTTCGCCAGTTTCATCCGCTCCCGCAACGATGTCGCCGGCGTGATCGGCATCGGCGGCGGTGGTGGCACCTCGATCGTCACCGCCGGCATGCGCGCGCTCCCGCTCGGCCTGCCGAAGCTCATGGTCTCGACGCTGGCCTCCGGCGATACCGCGCCTTACGTCGACGTTTCCGACATCATCATGATGCCGTCGGTCACCGACATGGCCGGGCTTAACCGGCTCTCACGTGTCGTGCTGCACAACGCCGCCCAGGCAATCGCCGGCATGGCGGCGAAGCCGGCCCCTGCCGCCGCTGGCAAGCCGGCGCTGGGGCTGACCATGTTCGGCGTCACCACGCCTTGCCTGACCGCGATCGTCGACCAATTGCGCGCCGGCTATGACTGCATGGTCTTCCACGCCACCGGCACCGGCGGCCGCTCGATGGAGAAGCTCGCCGATTCAGGCCTGCTGGCCGGCGTGCTCGACATCACCACCACCGAGGTCTGCGACTTGCTGTTCGGCGGCGTGCTGCCAGCGACCGAGGATCGCTTCGGCGCGATTGCCCGCACGAAGCTGCCCTATGTCGGCTCGGTCGGCGCCCTCGACATGGTGAATTTCTGGGCGCCAGCCACGATCCCCGAGCGCTATCGCGAACGATTGTTCTACGAGCACAATCCCAATGTCACGCTGATGCGCACCACGGCCGAGGAATGCCGCCGGATCGGCGAATGGATCGGCGGTCGCCTCGCCCGATGCGACGGCCCGGTCCGCTTCCTGATCCCGGAAAAGGGCGTATCGGCGCTCGATATCGAGGGTGGCGCCTTCTTCGATCCTGACGCCGATGCGGCACTGTTCGACGCCATCGAGCGTACGATCCAGCCGACCAGGGACCGCACCGTCACGCGCCTGCCGCTGCACATCAACGACCCCGCTTTCGCCAAGGCCGCCGCCGAAGCGTTCCTCGACATCGCCCACAAGTGAGATCCGACAAGCATGACCGCCATTCCGCGCAAAACGATATTGGAAAAATTCCGCAAGATGATCGCCGACGGCGTGCCGATCGTCGGCGGCGGCGCCGGCACCGGCCTGTCGGCCAAGGCCGAGGAAGCCGGCGGCATCGATCTGATCATCATCTATAATTCCGGCCGCTACCGCATGGCCGGGCGCGGCTCGGCTGCCGGCCTGCTCGCCTATGGCAACGCCAACGAGATCGTCAAGGAGATGGCCTATGAGGTGCTGCCGGTGGTGAAGAAGACGCCGGTGCTGGCCGGCGTCAACGGCACCGACCCCTTCGTCATCATGCCCCTGCTTTTGGCCGAGTTGAAGATGATGGGCTTTTCCGGCGTGCAGAATTTTCCGACCGTCGGACTGTTTGACGGCACCATGCGCCAGAGCTTCGAGGAAACCGGCATGGGTTTTGGACTCGAGGTCGACATGATCGCCGAGGCGCATAAGCTCGACCTTCTCACCACGCCCTACGTCTTCAATCCCGACGAAGCGCGCGCCATGACCAGGGCCGGCGCCGACATCGTCGTCGCCCATATGGGCGTGACGACCGGCGGCTCGATCGGCGCCACCTCGGCGAAAACGCTCGACGCCTGCGTCAAGGAGATCGAAGCCATTGCCGATGCCGCGCGCTCGGTGCGCAAGGACGTCATCCTGCTTTGCCACGGCGGGCCGATCTCGATGCCTGATGACGCGCGTTACATCCTGGAGCGTTGCTCAGGGCTGCACGGCTTCTACGGCGCAAGCTCGATGGAACGGCTGCCGGCCGAAGCGGCAATCGCCAGGCAGACGGCGGAATTCAAGGCGGTCGCGATCACAAAAAGGAAGGGATAAGACAATGGCCGACAGGGGGAACGTGTTCGTCTATCCGAAGGATGTCAGCGCCTTTGGCTTCGACTGGGGCAAGCTGTCGCTGACCGTCGCGCCAGAAGTGAACGGCGCCGAGCGCTTTTCCGGCGGCGTCGTCGACCTGCCGCCCGGCAAGGGCCACACCCGCCACAATCATCCTGGCGCCGAAGAGATCATCTTCGTCATCTCCGGCAATGGCGAGCAGATGGTCGAGGACGAGAAAGGCAATCCGGTGGTGGCGAAAGTCGGTCCCGGCTGCACCATCTACGTGCCGGAAAGCCGCTTCCACTCGACGCTCAACACCGGCGACCAGCCGATGCAGCTTTTCGTCGTCTATTCGCCCGCCGGACCGGAACTGGCGCTGCGGGAGCTACCGGACTTCAGGCTGCTGCCGGCAGGCAAATAATCGTCAGCGTCGCAGCCCCTCATCCGGCCGCTTCGCGGCCACCTTCTCCCCGCCGGGGAGAAGAGGTGGCCCTGGCGCCGCCCGCTCCTCTCCCCTTGGGGAGAGGTCGGATTGCCCCGAATTGCGCTTGCAATTCGGTTTGGCAATCCGGGTGAAGGGGAGCGCCGCCGAGGCTAAGCCGCCGTCCCGCCCCGGTTCCACCCTCTCCCGCGATCGCCGAACATCACATAGCCGGCGTCGGTGACGGCCACCGTGTCCTCCAGCTTGATGAAGCCGCGCGTCGGGTGAAGCATGGTCGTCTCGACCGAAAGCACCATGTTCTTTTCCAGCGGCTTTGCCGCATAGGTGCCCTCATAGGCGACCGGATGATTGGTCATCAGGAACGGCGCCTCATGGGTGATCAGCCCCATGCCGTGGGCGAAGAAATCGGTATAGGCCGCCACCTTCGACGCTTTCAGCACGCTCTCCGCATGCGCGATCATGTCGCCGCCCAGTATTCCTGCCTTGACCTTGGAAAAGGCCGCCTGCTGCACGGTCTCGACTTCGGCCAGCAGATCCTCCAGCTCGGCGTCCGGTTCGCCGAGCACGCCCATGCGGCAGAGATCGCCGATATAGCCGTGATAGTTGCCGCCGGAATCGATCGACATCACCTCGCCCTTCTTCCACGCCTGGCTGGACGCCGCGCGGTTGTGGCTGGAGCCCAGCGTCAGCAGGCAATATTCGAAATGCGCGCCGCGATTGGTCTCCTCGCGCCTGAGCTGCTCGATGATGTCGGTCTTGCTCTTGCCCTCGCGCGCCCAACGAATAGTCGCCAGCATGGAATCGGTGATCAGCTCGGAGGCGATGCGCAGCTGTTCCAGCTCCGCCTCGGTCTTGATGGCGCGCATGCGCTCCAGCATGTCGGTCGCGTCGATCAGCTTGGCATCCGGCAGCGCCTTGCGGACCAGCGCATAGGCATCCGACGGCAGAAAGCCCGGCTCGATGCCGATGCGCGCCGCCGACTTGCCGATTTGGCGCAGATGCTCCACCGCGAGATTGGCGGCGTCGAGCGTGCCCCAGCAGGCCGCATGCAGCGTCGGCGTCCAGAAGGGATGGTTCTGGTGCTCGCCGCCTTCCATCTTGTTGCCGATATAGGCCGCGTGCTCCGGTCCGCCCTTCTCGTAAAGGACGATCGGCAGATAGCGGCTGTGGCCGATCGCATCCATCGCCGCGAAGAAGATGAACTTGTAGCCGCCGAGCAGATATTGTGTGTTGTGCTTGGACGTGGCGAAGAGCACGTCGATGCCGGCCTCTTCCATCAGCCGGTCCACCCGCGCCTGGTCGAACGGGACACTGCTGACCTCGGTTTTGCCCGGAGCGATGTTCATCTGCCTCTCCCTGTTTTTCATCGGCCGCAGGAGCGCCGAACGTCATGATGTATGGCTGTCGGTCAAATCTGCATCATTTTGGCCACTCTGGTCCAGCCAGAATTGATCACTTTCACGCTAAAGGCGGTTTCTATCCGAATCCTGATCCTGCTTCTCTATAAACTGGTCTTACCAGATAGGAGCAGAAAGCCTCTTTCGGCCGGCTGGTCCAGCGGACGGAAATTTCAAAGCCAAGCCATGATGCGCCAAATCCGTCTCTGGCGAAACCTTCGCCGAGAGCCATAATCACGCAATTGCCGCGCCTGTCACCGTGCGAAGAGGGGAGTTTGAGCGATGTCCGAATTGACGATTTCACGCCGCGGCCTGCTGGCCGGCTCGGCGCTGCTTCTGGCCTCGACCGCATTGCCGACCATCGGCTTCGCGCAGACGCCGAAGAAGGGCGGCCGGCTGATCCTTGCCGCCGATTCCGAGCCGCGCAACCTCAACCCGGCGATCGTCGCCTCCAACGGAGTCTTCTTCATCTCGAGCAAGATCGTCGAGACGCTGGCCGAGGCTTCCTTCGACGGCAAGGACGGGCTCGAACCGCGGCTCGCGCTTTCCTGGGAGGGTGCCGCCGACGGCCTGTCGGTGGCCTTCAAATTGCGTGACGGCGTCAAATGGCATGACGGCAAGCCCTTCACCTCGGCCGACGTCGCCTTCTCCGCGCTGCAGATCTGGAAGCCGTTGCAGAATCTCGGCCGCACCGTGTTCAAGGACCTCGAAGCGGTCGACACGCCGGATGCGCTGACGGCGGTCTTCAAGTTCGCCAAGCCGACGCCGTTCCAGCTGATCCGCAACGCGCTGCCGGCGCTGTCGAGCGTCGTGCCGAAGCACCTTTATGAGGTGGGCAAAATCGAGGACAATCCCGCCAACAACGCGCCGGTCGGCACCGGTCCGTTCAAATTCGCCGAATACAAGGCCGGCCAATATTACCGGCTGACCAGGAACGACGCCTATTGGGGCAAGGACGAGCCCTATCTCGACGAGATCGTCTACCAGGTGCTCCCCGATCGCACCTCCGCCGCGGCGGCGCTCGAAGCTGAGGAGATCCAGCTTGCCGCCTTCTCCGCCGTGCCGCTCGCCGATCTCGATCGGATTTCCAAAGTGCCCGGACTGAAGGTCATCACTAAGGGCTATGAGGGGCTGACCTATCAACTCGTCGTCGAGATCAACCACCGCCGCAAGGAGCTCGCCGATCTGAAAGTGCGGCAGGCGATCGCGCATGCCATCAACAAGGATTTCGTCGTCAAGACGATCTTCCTCGGCTACGCCGCCACCGCCACCGGCCCGGTGCCGAAGAACGATCCGCAATTCTACACCGCCGACGTGCCGACCTATCCATTCGACGTCGCCAAGGCCAATGCGCTTCTCGACGAAGCCGGCTACAAGCGTGCCGACGACGGCAAGCGCTTTGCGCTGAAACTCTTGCCGGCGCCTTATTTCAACGAGACGAAGCAGTTCGGCGACTATCTGCGCCAGGCGCTCGCCGCCGTCGGCATCGACGCCACGATCGTCAACAACGATTCCGCCGCGCACATCAAGGCGGTCTACACCGACCACGCCTTCGACCTTGCCGTCGGTCCGCCGGTGTTCCGTGGCGACCCGGCGATCTCGACCACCATCCTGGTGCAAAGCGGCATTCCCGACGGCGTGCCCTTCTCCAACCAGGGCGGCTACAAGAACGCCGACCTCGACGCGCTGATCGTCAAGGCATCGGAGACGCTCGACACATCGGCCCGCACGGAGCTCTACAAGGAGTTCCAGAAGAAGGTGGCGGCCGATTTGCCGCTGATCAACGTCGCCGAATGGAGCTTCATCTCCGTCGCTCGCGATACGGTCGGCAACATCGCCAACAACCCGCGTTGGGCGGTGTCGAACTGGGCGGACACCTATTTGGAATCGTGACACACTCGCGCGGATGAGAGTTCGCGAGATAATGGTTACTTGGCCAGAGGCCGAGTTCCTTCACACCCCCCTCTGTCCTGCCGGACATCTCCCCCGCAAGGGGGGAGATCAGCCGTTTGTCCGTCCCGCCAGTTCTGCAACGTCGAAAATTGGCGAAGCCATAGATGACAAACAATCTCCCCCCTTGCGGGGGAGATGTCCGGCAGGACAGAGAGGGGGGCCTGGGCTCGGCATTTCCTATTGCCAGCATACCGTCACCGCGCCGAGGCGCGCATGACCCGCGCCTTCACCCTCATCCGCCGCCGTCTCGTCGGCAGCATCTTCGTTCTCCTGATCGTCGTCATCGGCAGCTTCTTGCTCCTTGAAGCCGCACCCGGCGACGCGGTCGACGCCTACATTGTCTCGACCGGCGGCGACGCAGGCATGATCGAATTGCTGCGCCACCGCTGGGGCCTCGACCAGTCGGAACTCACCCGCCTCGCCAACTATCTCTGGGCCTTGCTGCATCTCGACCTCGGCCAGTCCGTCACCTTCTCGCGGCCGATCCGCGACGTCATACTCGAACGCCTGCCGACTACGCTCGTCCTGATGGGCAGCGCCACAGCGCTTTCCTTCGGCCTCGGCTCGGCGCTCGGCATCTATGCCGGCGCCAGACCCGGCAGCTTTCGCGATCGCTTCCTGTCGATCGGCTCGCTGGCGCTCTATGCCGTGCCCGGCTTCTGGCTCGGTCTCGTGCTGATCGTCGTCTTTGCCGTCGATTTGCGCTGGCTGCCGATCGGCGGCATCGAGACCATCGCGTCGGCCAAGACCGGGTTTTCCCGCGCCTCCGATATCGCCACCCATCTCGTGCTGCCGGTCTCGGCGCTGGGCTTCATTTATCTGGCGCTCTATCTGCGCATGATGCGCGCCGGCATGGCCGAAGCCTGGCGGCAGGATTTTGTGCTTGCAGCCCGCGCCAGAGGCCTGTCGCGCCGCCGCATCGTGCTTGCCCATGTCGCCCGCAACGCGCTTCTGCCATTGGTCACCATGCTCGGCCTGCAATCGGCGCAGATGCTGGGCGGCAGCGTCGTGATCGAAAGCGTCTTCGCCGTGCCCGGTCTCGGCCGGCTGGCGCAGGAAGCCGTCGCCGGGCGCGACACGCCGCTGCTCCTCGGCATCATCCTGGTCAGCGCCGTTCTGGTCGTCGTCATCAACCTTCTGGTCGATCTCGCCTACGCTTTCCTCGATCCGCGCGTCGGCGCCGGCGAGGCCCGCGCATGAGCCGCCTGGGTCGTTTCTTTGGCACACCGGAAGCCATCGCCGGAGCAGCAATCCTCGCCTTGCTCATTGTCATGGCGCTGGCGGCGCCGCTGCTGTTTCCCGGCGACCCGCAGGCGATCGCCGGCCCGGCGCTGCTGCCGCCGTTCCAGGATTGGTCGCTGCCGCTCGGCACCGACCGGCTCGGCCGCGATGTGCTGGCCGAGCTTTTTCACGGCGCCCGCACCTCGCTGGCGGTGGGACTGGCGGCGGCTGCCGCGGCGCTCCTTATCGGCTCGGTCGTCGGCACTTTAGCTGGCTTCGCCGGCGGACTGATCGACGAGGTGCTGATGCGCATCACCGATGCGTTCCAGACCGTGCCGAGCTTTCTTCTCGCCTTGGCCTTCGTCAGCATCGTCGGTCCCTCGCTCGGCGTCGTCGTCGCCGCGATCGCGCTAGGCGCCTGGACCGGGCCGGCGCGGGTGGCGCGCGCGGAAGTGCTTTCGATCCGCGAACGCGACTATGTCGCCGGCGCCCGCGTCATCGGCATGCATCCGCTTGAGATCGCCTTTCACGAGGTGTTGCCCAATGCCCTGCCGCCGGTGTTGGCGCTGTCGTCCGTGATCGTGGCGGCCGCGATCCTGACCGAAGCAGCGCTGTCCTTCCTCGGCCTCGGCGACCCCAACCGCGTCACCTGGGGCGGCATGATCGCCGAGGGACGCACAGTGCTGCGCACCGCGCCATTTCTGTCGGTCGTGCCCGGCATCGCGCTGGTGCTGACCGTGCTCGGCGTCTACCTCGCAGGCGAAGGCGTGGTGGAAAGCACCGCGGTGCGCAGGAGCCTGTCGTGACAGCCCTGCTCTCGATCCGCGATCTCTCGGTGCGGTATCGGCGTGACGGCGTCGAGGCGACGGCGCTGAAGGGCGTGAGCCTGGATGTGGAAGCTGGCGAGCGCCTGGCGATCATTGGCGAGAGCGGTTCGGGAAAGAGCACGCTGGCGCTGGCGATTGCGGGGCTGCTGGCGGGGGGGGCCAAGACTGGCGGGCGCATCGAATGGTTCCTGCCAGCAAGCCACCCTCGCCTCGGCCGCGACATCGGCTTCGTCTTCCAGGACCCCTCTTCCAGCCTCGACCCCGTGATGCCGGTCGGCAAGCAGATCGCCGAGGTCGCCCGCACCCATCTCGAACTGACCTGGCCTGAAGCCTACGCCAAGGCCAAAACCCTCCTCGAACGCGTCCGCCTGCCCGATCCGGACTCGGCCCTCCGCGCCTACCCGCACCAGCTCTCCGGCGGCCAGAAGCAGCGCGTCGCCATCGCCGCGGCAATCGCTGCCGCGCCAAAACTCCTGATCGCCGATGAAGCGACCAGCGCGCTCGACACCATCGTCCAGGCGGAGATCGTCGCCCTGATCCGGCACCTCGTCGCCGAGGACGGCATGACGCTGCTCTTCATCAGCCACGACATCGCGCTTGCCGCCACGCTTGCCGATCGCATCGCGGTGCTGCGCCACGGCGAACTGGTTGAGCTCGGCGAGACTGGCCAGATCCTCGACGCGCCGCGCCATGCCTACACCCGCGCCCTGCTCGACGCTCATCTCGGCCTCGATGCCAAGCCGTTGCTTGACCGGCAGGGCACCCCGGCATGAGCGTGCTTGCCGTCTCCAATCTCGCCAAGCGCTACCATCGAGGCGGCAAGCCTTTCGCGGCAGTCGACGACGTGTCTTTCGAGATTGGGCCGGCAGAGACCCTGGCGCTCGCCGGACCGTCCGGCAGCGGCAAATCGACGATCGCAAGGCTGGTGCTGCGGCTGATCGAGCCCGATGCCGGCCGCATCGACTTCGAAGACAGCGACTTCCTCGCTCTATCGGGCGCCGCGCTGCGCGCGCGCCGCGCTCGCATCCAGATGGTGTTCCAGGATCCGCTCGCGGCCTTCAATCCGCGCGCCACCGTAGCGCGCGTGCTGGACGATCCCTTGCGCATCCACGGCATCGCCTCGCGCGCCGAGCGCCCGCGCCGGATCGCGGCGCTGCTGGAGCGCGTCGGCCTCGATGCCGGCCTCGCCGCGCACGCCATCCACGAGATTTCCGGCGGCCAGCGCCAGCGTGTGGCGATCGCCCGCGCCATCGCCACACGGCCGTCGCTGATCGTGCTCGACGAAGCCGTGTCGGCGCTCGATGTGTCGGTGCGTGGGCAGATCCTGGAATTACTGCTCGACCTGCAGCGGCGGGAACGGATTGCCTATCTCTTCATTTCCCATGACCTCGGCGTCGTCCGCGCCGTGGCGCACCGCGTCATCATCCTCGATGCCGGCCGGATCGCCGAGAGCGGCGATGCCCGCGCCGTCGTCGCCAACCCGCAATCGGCGATCGGCAAGGCGCTTGTAGCGGCAACGCCGAAGCTCATCAGAAACCGACCATGATCCCGCAAGGTGGCAACCGGTTTGCGGACAAGATCATAGTCAAGCAATAAAATCAGGACGTCTCATGACCGACCCCGCAGCCCGAACCGAAAAACTGTCACGCGAGCTCGACTCCGCCTTCCGCAACCGCGCCGACCTCTACCGCCTGTTCCTCGACGAGTTGACCGCTGAGCTTGGCGCCGAGAAGGCCGAAGCGGTGATGGTCCGCACGATCGAAAAGCGCGGCCGGGAAGTGGCGGCTGCGGCCTTCGCTGGCTTCGGCCCCAATGACGCGTCGGCGATCGGCGAGGCCTTTCTCGCCGTCAGTCCGGATGGCGGGCGCATGTATCCCACCGATGTCGAACGCGGAGCCGGTCACATCGCCTTCAAGGTGAAGCGCTGCCCGCTGAAGGACGCCTGGGTCGAGGCCGGCGTCGGCGAGGAAAAACTCGCCACGCTCTGCCGCATCGCCGGCGCCTTCGACCGTGGCCTGTTCGAGGCGACCGGCGTGCGCTTCGCCAATGTCACATGGACGCCGGGCCATGGATCCGGCTGCTGCCACATCGCGCTCACCAACCGGGATGCTTAGCCGATTATCTATTCAGCAAAGACGTGCAGTTCGCCGCCCGCTTCGTCGATCGCCATGCGCAACTCCGCTGCCGGCTCGCTGTCGGTGACGACGTCGGAAATCTCGCTGAGCGCGCAGACGCGCTCCAGGCCGCTGCGGCCGAACTTGTCGTTGGTGACGACCAGCATGGTCGACAGCGACCGCCCCATCATCGCTCGCTTCACCGCCGCAGCGCCCGAGATCATGTCGCTCGGCCCCTCGGCGTTCAGCGCCGAGGCGCCGATGATGGCGACATCGGCATTGTAACGGCGTACGAATTCGACCGTGTCCTCGCCGAGCACGGCGGCCTCTCGGCTGTCATAGGTGCCGGGACAAAGGATGACGCGGAAGCTGGGGTTGGCGCCGGCCACCGAGGCGACGCCGACGGAGTTGGTGATGATCGTCAGGTCCCGGCCGAGCTGCGACAGGCTGCGCGCGACCTCGTAGGTGGTCGATCCGCCATCGATCATCACGATGCGGCCTCGTTCGATCAGTCCGGCGGCGCCGCGTCCGACGCGGGCCCGCTCCTCGACCATGGTGAGGCCGCGTTCGGCGATCACCGGTTCCGACGTCACCAGCGAAATGGTGGCGCCGCCATAGGTGCGGTTGATCAGCCCCGCCTCGCCGAGCTCGATCAGATCGCGGCGGATGGTCTCGCCGGCGACCCCGATGCGCCGCGCGAGCTTTGAGATGCGGATCGATGCCGAGCGCCGCACCTCCGACAGGATCAGCTCATGTCGTTCCTTCTTCGTCAGCCGGCCCGGCTCGATGTTCATCGGTCTTCCTTCTCGGGGTCCCGACGTAGACATTAGCCACGCCAAAGACCGGAAAGCCAGCCTGGGGTCTATTGAGATTCAGATCAGGCCGAGCCGGAGTCGAAGACGGGCGCGAAGCGACCAACTGGGTGGGTTCTGAGAACCGGAGCGGAGCGTACTTTTCGTACGGGAGCACCGGAAGCGCAGGAAGCCGCCATTTGCAGGCCGGCCTCACCCGAATATCGATAGACCTTCAGTGCCGGAGCCGATCGCGCATGGCGTACCACAGCATGCCTAGCACATAGAGCGGACCGCGCAGCGCCGTCCCGCCCGGGAACGGCAGCGGCGTCAAGGTCGAGAAGAGATCGAGCCGCGAGGCATCGCCCGTGATCGCTTCCGCCAAGAGCTTGCCCGACAGCGTCGACAGGATGACGCCCTTGCCGGAATAGCCATGCGCGAAATAGACCTCGCCATAGTGCCCGACATGCGGCAGGCGCGACGTCGTTACCGACACAAGTCCGCCCCAGGCATGATCGATGCGGCAGCCCTTGAGCTGCGGAAAGGTCTTCTCCATATGCGGCCGCACGAAGCCGGCTATGTCGGCCGGCGGCGACGGCGTGTAGCGCTCGCCGCCACCAAACAGCAGACGGCCGTCCGCCGACTTGCGGTAGTAGTTCACCACGAACAGCGTGTCGGACACCGCGACATTGGCCGGGATGACATTGCGCTCGCCCAAAGGCTCAGTGGCGACGATATAGTTGCCGACCGGCATGATGCGGCTGTTGACGCGCGGCTCCAACCCCTGGAGCAGCGCATCTCCGGCCAGCACCACATGCCTGGCGCGAACTGACCCCTTGTCGGTGAACACGCGGATGGAAGGTTCGCGCTCCAGCCGGGCGGCAACCGAGTTCTCGTGGATGACGACGCCGGCGGCGGTAGCGGCGCGGGCGAGCCCCAGCGTGTAGTTGAGCGGATGCATATGGCCGCCGAGCCTCTCGAACACCGCGCCCTGATAGGGCGTGTCCACCATCTGCCGCGCCTCGGCCGCCGACAGGATCTCGACATCGGTAAACTTCATCACCTTGGCGAGGCACTCGGCTTCTTCCTCGAAGTCGCGCATGTCGGAACTGTTGACGGCGCCGACCAGGTGGCCGGTCTGGCGCAGGTCGCATTCGATGCCGTGACGCTCGATGATGTCGAGCACCAGCCCGCGCGCCTCGAAGGCGAGGTCGAACAGCGCCTTCGCCCGTTCCGGCCCGAAGCTTTTCACCAGTCCCCTGGCGCCTTTGCGCAGGCCGGGAATCATCTGGCCGCCATTGCGCCCCGAGGCGCCCCAGCCGATCTTTCCGCCTTCGAGCAGCACCACTTTAAGACCACGCTCGGCCGCGTGCAGCGCCGCCGAAAGGCCCGTGCAGCCGCCGCCCACCACCACCAGATCGGCCTCGACATCGCCGGCAAGTGCCGGATGGTCGGGCGCCGGATTGGCGGTGGCGACATAATAGGACTTGTCGATATCGAGACCGGAATTGAAACCTGTCGAACGCGACGCCATGATCACACCTTGAGCAGCAGATGGTCGCGTTCCCAGGACGTCACGACGCTCTGGAACAGGTCGAGCTCGACGCTCTTCACGCGCAGATAGGTCTGGAAGAAATCCTCGCCGAGCAGCGCCCGCATGGGTTCGCAGGCGGCGAAGCGGTCGAGCGCCTCCTCCATGGTTTTCGGCAGCGTGCTCTTGCTCTTATAGGCATTGCCGGATGCTTCGGCGGATCGTGCGAGCTGCTCCTCGATGCCGAGATAGCCGGCGATCAAGGAGCCGGCCATGGCAAGATAGGGATTGGCGTCCGCCCCGGGCAGCCGGTTCTCGATGCGACGCGCGGCACGCCCGCCCAGCGGCACGCGCAAGCCGCAGGAGCGGTTGTCATGCGACCATTCGATATTGGCCGGCGCGCTGTGGTTCGGCCGGATGCGCCGGTACGAATTCACGTTGGGCGCAAACAGCGGCATGATTTCGGGGATGTATTTCTGCAGGCCGCCGATGAAGTGCGCGAACATCTCGCTGTCCTCACCGTCTTTGCCGGCAAACAAGGGCTCGCCGCTCTCGTCGACGATCGACATGTGCAGGTGCATCGAGCTGCCGGCCTGCGCGGCGATAGGCTTGGCCATGAAGGTGGCGTGCATGCCGTTGGCCTGCGCCGCCTGTCTGGCTAGGCGCTTGAACAGCAGCACCTTGTCGGCGAGCGCCAGCGGATCGCCATGCAGAAGATTGATCTCGAGCTGCGCCGTGCCGGATTCATGGATCAGCGTGTCGAGCGGCAGGCCGGTGATGGCAGCATGCTCATAGAGCCGCCGCGTCACCGCTTCGAACTCCTCCATCGCCTGCATGTCGTAAGGATGCTGCACGTTTTCGGGCCGGCCGTTGCGCCCCACCGGCGCCGTGATCGGACGATCCGGATCGGGATTTGGCGCCGTCAGATAGAATTCGAGCTCCGGCGCCATCACCGCGCGCCAGCCGCGCTTATGATAAAGGTCGAGCACCGCCCTCAGCACATGGCGGGGTGAAGCCATCCACGGCCGGTCGTACATATGAAACGTGTCGGCAAAGACATAAGCCTTGCCGGCGTTGCCGGGCGCCACGCACAGCGTGGACGTGTCCGGCACCATGCGCATGTCCGGATCGGCATAGGCAAAGCCCTCGTCGATGGAGCCGGAATAGCGGCCGTCGACAGCGACCAGGAAGGCGCTGCTCGGCAGGTAGAGTGCCCGGTCCTCAAGCGACTTGAGGAATTTGGCGACCGGCAGCGTCTTGCCGCGCAACACGCCGTTGACGTCGGGCACGAAGCACTCGACTTCGTTGATCGCGTGCGTCTTCAACCAGCTTTGCGTGTCCGCGCCGGCGAATGAGGTGTTCAGATTATCAGGCATTGGTCATGTCCGTACGAAGGAGAAATCGCTTCGGCGGGCATGTCCGTTCCGGTTAGGGCGTTATCTAAGCTGCGTTATCCGAGGACGGACGCCCGCCTGATGGCCGGCCGAAAGGCCGGGTTCAGGGCACCCTGCACCCCTTCGGTCCAGCCGTCACGAACGACATGCGAGCCGACCTTGGTGTCCTCCGCGCGCTGCAGGTTCTCATGGCGGCAGCAGCGCATGATCAGCGATACCCCGCGCGCGCAAACGAAATACCGTCGGCAACCGAATGCCTGGCGCGGTATTGCTGTTTTGCAGCTTGCATGACGGGTCTCACTAGAGCAATTCCAGGAAAAGTGTGAGCGGTTTTCCGTCCGGAATTGCGTAAAAACAAAATAGCGAAGCCCATGGTTTGACCGATCATCGCCGCCGACGCAAGTCCGCTTTGCTGGACCACATCAGCCGACGCTCTCGCCACCGTCCACGACCAGAGCCTGGCCGGTCATGAAGGACGAACGGTCGGAGACGAGAAACAGGATCGCTTCGGCGATCTCCTGTGCGCTCGCCCAGCGCCCCATCGGGATCTTGGTGCGGACATAGGTTTCGATCGCATCGCGCCCGCCCATCTGGGCGATGAACGGCTCATTGAACGGCGTGTCGACCCAGCCCGGGCAGAGCGCGTTGATGCGCACATTGTGCCTGGCGTAATCGAGCGACATCTGCCTGGTCATCGCCACCACGGCGTGCTTGGACGTGGCATAGGCGATCATCTCGCGATCGTAGAACACGCCGGAATTGGACGCCGTGTTGAGGATGACGCCGCCGCCTTGCGCGATCATCGCCGGCATGGCGGTCTTCGCCGCCAGGAACTGGGCCCGCACATTGATGCGCCACGAGGCGTCCATGCCGTCGGTGCCTACCTCCGTCAGCGTGCCGCCGACCTGGATGCCGGCATGGCTATGCAGGATATCGATGCGGCCATGCCTGCCGAGCGTTCCCTCGATCAAGTCCTCGACGGCCGTATCATCGCCGACATCGGTGGCGATCGCCTCGGCGCGGCCGCCGGCTTCGCGGATGTCGGATGCGGTGGCGTCGCCCGCCGCCGCATCACGGTCGGCGATGACCACGAGCGCCCCTTCCCGCGCCATGATCATCGCGCCGGCACGGCCGATGCCCGACCCGGCGCCCGTCACCACGGCGATACGGTCTTTCAAAATCATGGATCTGTCTTTCAAGGCGATGGCTTTCGCCGGCCGAGCTGCCATTGGGCGAGCAGGACGAGCAGGACCGACGCGGCGAGCACGATCGTCGCGATGGCGTTGATCTCCGGCGTCACGCCGCGCCGGATCGAGGCGAAGACATAGATCGGCAGCGTCGTCTGCGCGCCGGCGACGAAGAAGGCGATGATGAAATCGTCGAAGGAGAAGGTGAAGGCGAGCAGGAAGCCCGCGATCACCGCCGGCATGATCTGCGGCAGCACGATCGAGCGGAACGTCGTCAGCGGCGTGGCGTAGAGATCGCTCGAGGCCTCGACGAGGTTGCGGTCGAGGCTCGCGAGCCGCGTGCCGACGATCATCGTCACCAGCGCCATGGAAAAGAGGCCGTGCGCGGCGATGATCGAGCCGTAGCCGAGCGATAGCCGTGGCGGCTGGTCGGTCGGCCACACGGAAGCGAGGAACGGATTGACGACGGCGAAAAGCTGCACCAGCGCGACCAGCGTCGAGATGCCGATGACGACGCCCGGAACGACGATAGCCGCACCCAGCAATGCGTCGAAGAGAGCCCTTGTCCGCGCGCCGACTCGTTGCAGCCCGAGCGCCGCGGCCGTGCCGCAGAAGGCCGCGAGCAGCGCGCTGGTGGTGGCGATGAACAGGCTGTTCTTCAGCGCCTCGACCAGGAAGGGGTTGGACAGCGCCTTGCCATACCATTGCACCGAGAAGCCGGTGAACTCGCTGGCATGGTGGCCGGCGTTGAAGGAGAACAGCACGACCAGCGCGATCGGCAGATAGAGGAAGGCAAAGACGGCGACGACGAAGGCACGCATCAGATCAGGTCCACCCGGCGTGCGCCCGAAAGCCGGGTCGAGATGCGGTTGGCGACGATCAGCACCACGACCGAGACCAGCACCAGCGTGATGGCGATGGCCGATCCGAACGGCCAGTTGCGCGATTGCAGGAAGAGATCGACCAGCGCGTTGCCGATGAAGAACACCTTGCCGCCGCCGAGCAGCGTCGGGATCAGATATTCGCCGAGCAGCAGGATCATCACCAGCGAGAAGCCGGTCATCACGCCGGGCAGCGACAGCCTGAGCGTCACGCCGAGGAAGGTCGACAGGGGCGTGGCGCCGAGATCGGCGGAGGCTTCCAGCAGCCGGCGGTCGAGCCTTTCCAGGCTGACATAGATCGGCAGGATCATCAGCGGCAGGTAGCCATAGACGATGCCGAGCAGCACCGCGCCCGGCGTGTTGATCAGTCTCAAATCCTCGATGCCGACATAGGCGAGCAAGGCCGGGATGCCGCGCCCGCCGAGGATGTACATCCAGGCATAGGTGCGCATCAGAAGACTGGTCCAGAACGGGATGACGATCATCGCGAGCAGGATCAGCCGCCAGCGTTGCGGCGCGCGCAGAGCCAGGTAGTAGGCGACGGGATAGGCGACCAGCAGGCAGGCCAGCGCTCCGACGGGCGCCAGCACCATCGTGTTCCAGAACGCGGTCGCCCGCGCCGGCAAGTTGGCATATTGCGCGAAAGTCAGCGCCGCCTGGTACCCGCCCTCCGGCGCCCGCTCGCCGACGCTGAAGATGGCGATGGCGACGAAAGGCAGCACCAGGAACACGACCAGCCACAGCGCCGCCGGGGCGAGCAGCAGCGCCGTCACGAGGTTTTTGCGAAAGAGACTGCGGCGCATCGGAAAAGCCGGTTGGGAGCCGGCGGACTTTCGCCCGCCGGTCGCATTGTCCTGATCGGGTTTGTGACCGGTCTCGCTCAAGCCGACTTGAAGCGAGCCATCAGCTCGGCGCGGCCTGGATCGGTGAGCGTCGCGGCGGCGCCGAACTCGAGCGGCTTCAACAGGTCGGCGGCCGGATAGAGGATCGGGTTGTCAAGCACTTCCTTCGGCAGCAGCGCGTTGACGCGCGCATCGGTCGAGGGCGCGCCATTGGCCAGATGCTCCTTCACCGCCACTTTCGGGTTCATCAGATAGTTGAGCAGCGCATAGCCGGCCGGCTTGTTCGGCGCGTCCTTCGGGATGGCGTAGAAATCGGTCCAGATCTCGCCACCTTCCTTGCCGAGCACATAGGCGATCTCGGGAATGTCGCGATGGAGTTGCGCCCCGTCATTGGTCCAGCACATCGTCATCCAGGCATCGCCGGCGCGCATGCCCGGCTGGTAGTCGCTCGACACCGCGAACAGATGCGGTTTGACCTTGATCAGCAATTCCTCGGCCTTGGCGAGTTCGTCCTGCTTCAGCGAGTTGAAGGAATAGCCGTAATATTTCAGCGCGTTGCCGATGGTGGTGAGCTGGTAGTCATGCACCATGGTGCGGCCGTCGCCTTCGGCCATGGCCGTATCCCAGAATTCCTTCCAACTCGACATCGGCTTGGCGAGCTTCTTGGTGTTGACGGCAAAACCGGTCGTGCCCCAGTTCTTCGGCACGGCGTAGATCGTGCCGTCGATCGTGCCTTCCGCGGTGAAGCGCGCGTCTTCCGACTTGCCGTCGAAATTGCCGAGCTTGGCCATGTCGAGCGCTTCGATGATGCCGAGCTTCTTGTAGGTCGAGATCGTGTAGTTGGTCGGCACGAACAGGCTCCAGCCCGAGCCGCCGGCCTGCAGCTTGGCCAGCATCTCCTCATTCGACCCGAAGACGTTGACCTCGACGGCGACGCCGGTATCGGCCTTGAAGTTCTCGAAGGTCTGCGGATCGTGGTAGTTCGGCCAGGTGGCGATCGACATGCGGTCGCCGAGATTCTCGGCGGCGAAGGCCGGCGTCGGCATGATGCCGAGCTCGCGCGCCATGACCGCGGTCGCGACGCCGAGTCCGGTGAGGCCGAGGAAGTCGCGCCGGCCGATCGAGCCGCGCTTCAGGCGCATCAATTGGTCGACGAATTTATCGGGGGTTATCGGCAGTCCGTCACGATAGGATTTCGGCATTTTGGTCTTCCCTCTGGTTGGTCCCGTTGTTCTTGGCGTGCGGAAACGCCAGTGGCGCTCCGGCGGCAAAGCCGATGGCGACGGGTTCGCCCGGCCTGAAGAGGTTGCCCTGACCGATCACGTGGTCGGCCTTGGCGAGCAGCGATCCGATGCCCGGGACCTCGATCGCGTACTCCGCGGTCGAACCCAGGAAGATGCGGTTGCGGACGATGCCTTTCAGGCTGCCGCTTCCGGGCGCTGAGAGGCTGAGCGATTCCGGCCGCAAGCTGACGGATACGGCTTCGCCGCGGCTGAGCGGCACCCGCTTGCGCGCCGAAATCACAGTGCCATCGGCGAGCGCGACATCGACGAGATCACCTGAGAGCCCGGCCACCTTGCCGCTGACGAGATTGGTCTTGCCGACGAAATCGGCGACGAAGAGGTCCGCCGGCTCGTCATAGATCTCGCTCGGCTGTCCGAGCTGGACGACGCGGCCGCCATTCATGACGCAGACGAAGTCGCTCATCGACAGCGCCTCCTCCTGGTCATGCGTGACCAGCACGAAGGTGATGCCGATCTCGCGCTGCAGGTTCTGCAACTCGATCTGCATATCGGTGCGCAGCTTCTTGTCGAGCGCCGCCAGCGGCTCGTCGAGAAGAAGCACCGCCGGCTTGTTGACCAGGGCCCGGGCGAGCGCGACGCGCTGCTGCTGGCCGCCGGAAAGCTCATGGATCTTGCGGCGGCCATAGCCGGCGAGCTGCACCATGGAAAGCGCCTCGCCCGCCCTCTGGCTGATCTCGCGCGACGACAGCCGCGGCCTCGCCTGGCGCAGCCCGTAGGAGATGTTGTCCTCGACATCGAGATGCGGGAACAGCGCATATTGCTGGAAGACCATGTTGACCGGCCGCCGGTAGGGCGGCGTGCCGGCCATGTCGCGGCCGCGGATCAGCACCTGGCCTTCGCTTGGCTGCTCGAAGCCGCCGATCATGCGCAGGCACGTCGTCTTGCCGCAGCCGGAGGGGCCGAGCAGCGCGACGAAGGCCGAGGGCGGAATGGCAAGGTCGATGCCGCTGACCGCGGTGACCGCGCCGTAGCGCTTGGTGACCGCGCGAAATTCGATATCGGGCACTGCAGTCAAGCCACGGGCTCCTGCGACAGCATGAGGCAATCTCATGACGCTAGCAGAGCCAACAGCGTCTAGTATATACCTCGCAGGTGGTATATTTAGCCGATTTTATCGTTTAGAGGGGTATGGATTGGTCGCCTCCCGCAGTGACGACTACAATGCCTTGGCCGCCGTGATCGCCGCGTCGCACGAGCCTGGCGGCGACCATTTCGGCAAGGCGATCGTCGCCTGGCTGCGCGGACATATCCGCTTCGACCACTGCGTGATGTTCGGCTATCGGGGTGCTGCGAGGCCGCCGCTCCTGTTCGAGACCTTCTCGCCGGCGGAGAGCCACATCTTCGTCGCGCTCTACCAGGAGGGGCCTTATCTGCTCGACCCGTTCCACCATGCCGCCGTCGAGCGCAAGGAAGGTTTCTGGCGCATGCGCGAGCTTGCCCCGGACCGCTTCTATGCCAGCGAATACTACCGCTCCTATTACAGCCAGACCAAACTTGCCGAGGAAGTCGGCTTCTTCGTGCCGCTGGCCGGCAAGGACGCGATGGTGCTGTCGCTGATGCGGCTGCGCGCCACCGGACCGTTCGGCACCGCCGACGCCCGGCTGCTGCGCGACATGGCGCCGGCGGTGGTCGGCCTCTGCAAGCAGCGCTGGCCGGCTTTGCCTGCCGACCAAGCCGCCGTCCGGCCATCGGACGAAACCGTCACGATGCCCAACGAGCTCGACCGCGCCCACATCTGGAAAAGCCTGTCGCTGACCTCGCGCGAAAAGCAGGTGGTCGACCTGGTGCTTCAGGGCCATTCCACGGAATCGATCGCCAGGGCGCTCAGGATCGTGCCGGGGACGGTGAAGGTCCACCGCCGCAACATCTACCGCAAGCTGAAGATCAAGTCGCAGGCCGGCCTCTTCGCACGCTTCGTCGAGATCATCGACGCGCGTGGCGGCTGATCGGCTGCCGCTTACGCCAGCTCGAACCGCTCCACGGCGCGCATGATGCCGCGCAGCTCGGCAAGACCCTTGAGCCGCCCGATCAGCGAATAGCCGGGGTTGATCTTTGTCTTGCCGATATCGTCGGCGAGCAGATGACCATGGTCCGGGCGCATCGGAATGCGCCAGTCGGACCGGCCTTCCTTGCGCCGGCGCGCCTCTTCCTTCATCAGCGCCAGGATGACCTCGGCCATGTCGGTCGATCCTTCCAGATGCTCGGCCTCGTAGAAGGAGCCGTCCTTCTCGCGCGTCACATTGCGCAGATGCGCGAAATGGATTCTCGGCCCGAACTCGTCGATCATCGCGACCAGGTCGTTGTCGGCGCGCACGCCGTAGGAGCCGGTGCAGAAGGTCAGCCCGTTCGACGGGCTGTCGACCGTCCCCAGGATGAAGCGCGCGTCATCGGCGGTCGAGACCACGCGCGGCAACCCATAGAGCGAGAACGGCGGATCGTCGGGATGGATGCACATGCGCGCGCCGACTTCCTCGGCCGCCGGGATGATCTCCTTCAGGAACCAGGCGAGGTTGGCGCGCAGTTCGGCCGAACCGATCGCCGCATAGTCGGCGAGCGCGTCGCGCATCGTCTCGCGATTATAGGTGCGCTCCGTGGCCGGCAGGCCGGCGATCAGGTTGCGCTCGATCCTGTCGATGTCTTCGCCACTCAAGGTCTTCAGCCGCGCTTCCGCTTCCTGCAACCGGGCCGGGCTGTAGCTCGCCTCGGCATTCGGCCGCTTCAGCACGAAGACGTCATAGGCGGCGAAGTCGAGGGCGTCGAAGCGCAGCGCGTAGCCGGTGGTCGGCAGTCGGTACATCAGGTCGGTGCGCGTCCAGTCGACGACCGGCATGAAATTGTAGCAGATCGTCGAGGTGCCGGCCTTGGCCAGCGCCCGGATCGTGTCCCTGTACCAGCCGGCATAGCGCTCCCGTTCCGGCGTGCCGGTCTTGATCGAGTTGTGGACGGGGATGCTTTCCACCACCGACCAGCTCAGGCCAGCCGCTTCGATGATGCGCTTGCGCTCGAGGACGGCGTCGAGCGGCCAGGCGCTGCCGTCATAGATGCCGTGCAGCGCCGTCACGATGCCTGAAGCACCGGCCTGCTTGATGTGGTCGAGCGTGACGGGATCGTTCGGGCCATACCAGCGCCAGCATTGTTCCATGACTGCCTCTCAAAAGCATGTTTCCGAAAGGCTCGCCGGGCGAATCTGAGGATCGCGAGGCGCGCTAGCGGGTTACGGTCGACCATATTGTCGGATGACGATGGCCGTCAAATCAGGCGACAGGGGTCAGGCTCAAGCCGCGGTTTCGTCGGCCGGCATTCCCGTCTTTTGCGTCTTTGCGGATCTCCGAGAAACGCGCGTCGACGGATCCCAGCAACACAAAAGAAATGCCAGCGCCAGGCCCGATACCACGTCCGCCAAATGATGCTGATGCACGAGCAGCGTAGCGCTCACGATCAGGCACCACCACAGCCACAAAAGCACTCTTGCGCCGGACCGGCGCACGGCCTGGCTATAGCTGTAGATGCTCAGCGAGGCATAGACCACATGCAGCGACGGCACCAGATTGTGCGTCCCGTCGAGCAGGAAAATCCCCGCGAACATTCTTTGGTAGAGCATTCCGTCGGGCATCACCCGAACGAAACCAAGCTGCGCCGGCATGATCAGGAAGGTCGCGCACCCAAGCAAAGTCGCAACGAGAACGCGCTTTCCCAAAACCGCCATTTCAGATGCGTTCAAAAGGAAGGGCGGCAGCAGAAACAGGACACTCATCGAATGATATGGCAAGATGAATTGCGGCATCAGCGGTATTCGAAGCTCGAAATCAAAATAGATTTTCCAAGCCCCACCCCTCCATTCGGCGACCGCGTCCGCAAGAGGAAAAAGCAAGGCAAAAACGATCAGATTTATGCCGGCCCAGTATCCATATGCCCGCAGCGCGTTTTTCTTGCCGCCTTCCATTCTGCCTTACCGTTTCGGCATCTCTTCTGCGAGCGCCAAGCCGACGGACGATAGCGGCCGGGCCGGGCCGCAACAAGTGTTGGCACAGCGACGTCGGCCCCGATGGTTCCGGCGTGCGATTCCGGCTTGGACAAGCGCCGGCGCCAGGCTTGCAGCGGCGCGCGTTAACCGTCTATCGTGCGCCTCCAATCCCGCCGGGACGTATCGCTGCGGCGCATGGAGTGGCGAAACAGATTTCAGGACGAGTGAAGCAACGCATCGCCAA
The DNA here is from genome assembly GCF_020165615.1 of Mesorhizobium sp. BH1-1-5. Classification (NCBI taxonomy): domain Bacteria; kingdom Pseudomonadati; phylum Pseudomonadota; class Alphaproteobacteria; order Hyphomicrobiales; family Phyllobacteriaceae; genus Mesorhizobium; species Mesorhizobium sp. BH1-1-5. The sequence continues at coordinate 72,416 of NZ_JAIUIM010000009.1, read as the reverse complement.
TGGCCGACAAATCGCAATTCGGACTGACCGCTGTCGATAGCGTTCCGCTGCATGAGAAAGTCTATCTGGAGCTCGTGCGCGCCTTGATGTCGGGGCAGCTCCAGCCCGGCCAGAAGCTGACCTCGCGCAAGCTCGCCAAGGAGCTCGGCACCAGCGACATGCCGGTGCGCAGCGCCTTCATGCGGCTGCAGGCGCTGAGGGCGCTGAGCCCGATGCCGAACGGCAGCGTCGAGGTGCCGCTGATTTCGGCCGACCGCTTCCAGCAACTGACCGCCGTGCGCACGATCCTCGAAGGCACGGCCACCGAGCTCGCGACAAAGCTCATCAACGGCAACAATCTGCGCGCGATCCGGCGCCACTGCGCCGAGCTTACCGAAGCCGCCCGCGGCGGCGGGATCGATAACTATCTGCGCAAGAACTATGACTTCAAATTCTCGATCTACCGCCATTGCGGCAACGAGCAGATGCTCTTCCTGATCGAGACGGTCTGGATGCAGGTCGGCCCCTTCCTGCGAAACCTGCACATCGGCTTCGAGGATGACCTGGCCGGCATTCTCGGCATCGACTATCACGAGGAGGTCGTGGCGGCGATCGAGGCCGGCGACGGCGAAAGGGCGCGCGCCGCGATCGTGCGTGATATCGCCGAGGGCGCGACCCACATCCTCGGCCAGGCCAAGTTTCCGGAACTGCGCCACTGACAGGCCGGAACAGCAGGCTTCGAATTCGGCTTGGCTTTCGGCAATCGGGTCGCTATGTTGCGATCGCAGATCGCACAATATGGACCCGAAATGCCGCCCGATATCCCAGCTAGTGACTTGAAAAAATGAAGGAAAACCACCCGGCGTCAGCCGCGTTGACCTTCACGAACTCACAAGCTGAAAATTGGATATCGTAGCCGATAGGCTACAGCACCTAGAAAAGGGGCTGGAAATTGAGCGATGCGATTGCGGACGTTTTGAAGTGGCTGGACAGCAGGAAGGACATCCAGAGCCTGCGGGCGGCGGTGTGCGACCTGAACGGCATCATGCGCGGCAAGCGCATTCCGGTCGAGCAGGCGCGCAAGGCGCTCGAGGGCAAGCTGCGCATGCCCTATTCGGCCATCGGGCTCGACATATGGGGCGAGGACATCGAAGGCAACGCCCAGGTGTTTTCGACCGGTGACGCCGACGGACTCTGCCATTGGACGGGACGCGGCATACTGCCCGTCAACTGGACGGCGCACCCGACGGCCCTCTTGCCGGTCTGGCTGGCGGACGACAGCGGCGCCCCCTATCTCGGCGATCCGCGCCGCGCGCTGGCCCGTATCCTCGACCGCTATGCCGCGCTTGGCCTGACGCCCGTCACCGCGACCGAGCTCGAATTCTACCTCGTCGACCCGACGTCGCAGCGCCCTGTCGGACCGGTCTCGCCGGTAACCGGGCGGCGTCTCGATTCCGACGCAGCGCTTTCGATCGACGAGGTCGACGATTTCGAAGCCTTCATCCACGATATCTACGAAGCCTGCCGCATGCAGGACATTCCCGTCGACACCGCGATCGCCGAGAACGGCGTCGGCCAGTTCGAGATCAATCTTAACCATGTGCCCGACGCCCTGCGCGCCGCGGACGACGCGGTGCTGTTCAAGCGCACCGTCAAGGGCATTGCCCGCAAGCACGGCTTCGCCGCCTGCTTCATGGCCAAGCCCTATGGCGAGCGCGCCGGCAACGGTTTCCATGTCCATTTCAGCGTCCTCGACAGAGACGGCCGCAACATCTTCGACGACGGCTCGGATCAGGGCTCCGACGCCATGCGCCATGCGGTTGGCGGCCTGCTTGCCGCGATGGCCGAGAGCACGCTGGTGTTCGCGCCGCACTTCAATTCCTACCGCCGGCTGCGGCCGCGATCCTACGCGCCGACCGCCGTCGCCTGGGGTTATGAAAACCGCATGGTGGCGATACGCATTCCGGGCGGCCCGTCGGCCGCGCGGCGCATCGAGCATCGCGTCTCCGGCGCCGACGCCAATCCCTATCTGGTCCTGGCGGCGATTCTCGGCGCGGCGTTGATCGGCATCGAGCGCCGGCTTTCGCCCGGCGAGCCGACCGGCGGCGAGGGCCAGGGCCTGGCGCTCGCCAAGCTGCCGCCCGACTGGGCGTCCGCAATCGCCGCCTTCGAGGCCGGCCCGCGCGTCGCCGAGATCTTCCCGGACGTGCTGCGCGACGCCTTCATCGCCTGCAAGCGCCAGGAGCTGAACACTTTCGCGCTGAACGTCAGCGACTTCGAGATCGAGACCTATCTCGAGAGCGTCTAGAGCAATTCCAGGAAAAATGTGAGCGGTTAGGCTCGGCGCCTTCGCCGTAGCCTTCCGTCGGCAATTGCTCCAACACAAGGAAATAGAGCGGTTCGCCGTTTCCGTGAAACGGTGAAACGCTCTAAGCGCATCGCGCCTCCGCAACTTTTTTCAGTGGGCGACGGGCCGCAAGCAACGCTGCTGATACTCTCTCAGCCTGGGCGTCGCCGAACGTGCGGCCGGATCCGCAACCCCATCCGTGATCTGGAGGCCGGGCTTATCGCGCCCGTCGAAACGTGTCTGCCTTGACGATGCAAGCTCTTGGACGAAGGCATCGATCCTGTCTGAAATCGGAAACGATACAGGCCACAGTCAATAACCAAATTTTAAAAAAATCCTTATCCAACAATTAGATAATAAGATATTTCGGCAAAACTCTTGAATCATTGACACAGATTATGGAAACGATATCATGTTTCCAACAGCGTCTTGGCTTCAGATCGCGGGGAACGAGCCATGAGAGGCCTCAAGGACAAGATCGCGGCCGTCACCGGCGCCGCCTCCGGAATTGGGCAAGCCGCGGCGAAACGTCTGGCGGAAGAAGGCTGCAAGGTCGCGGTTTTGGACTGGAATGGCGACGGCGCTCAAGCGACGGCGGATCAGATCAGAAAGGCCGATGGCGAGGCACTTGCGCTGAAGGTCGACGTCAGCTCCGAAGACCAAGTCGAAGCGGCTTTCCGGACGATCGTCGAGAAATTCGGCCGGCTCGACATCCTCGTGTCCAATGCCGGCATTTTTTCCGGCGCGCGCGACAACAAGGTCGACGCCCTGCCCAAGGCAGTCTGGGACGAGATCGTCGGCGTCAACCTGACCGGCATGTATCTGTCCTGCAAACACGGTGTGGCCGCGATCAAGGCGACAGCCGGCAAGGGCGCCGTCGTGCTGACCGGTTCGCCGACCGGCATGTCCGGCTGTACGCCGGCAAATATCGCTTACGGATCGAGCAAGGGTGGCGTGCACGGGCTCTCCCGCGTCATGGCGGTCGATCATGCGCCCGAAGGCATCCGCGTCAATGTCGTGGTCCCGGGCTTCACGCTCACCCCGATCGTGCGCGAACTCGTCGCGGACCCCAAGGTCTATGAATGGCAGGTGCAGAACATTCCGCTGAAGCGCGGCGCCGAGCCCGAGGAAATAGCCGGAGCCGTGGCGTTCCTGGCCTCCGACGACGCGTCCTACATGACCGGGTCGTTCATGTTCGTCGACGGGGGACTGACCGCGATCTGACCGCGAGCCGGCCAGAAATACTCAAAATAAATACTCAAACAAGACAACAGGGGGAATTCGCATGACATTCAGGAGAACCACCTCGACCGCGATGCTCGCCGCCGTGGCGTTGGCCTTCGCAGGATCAGGCGCCTTTGCGGATGACATCACCATAGGCTTCGTGGCGCACGCCCAGGGCGATCCGTTCGTGCAGCAGATCCAGGACGGCGCACAGGCCGCCGCCAGCGATCTCGGCGTCAAGCTGGTGACCGCGCAGCAGGCAGGCGGCGCGCCGGAAGGCCAGCTCAAGCTTGTGCAGAATTTCGTCAATTCCGGCGCCCAGGGCATCGCAACCTCGGTGCCTGGCGAATCCATGGCCAAGAGCTTGAACGACATCGTCTCCGGCGGCGTGCCCTTGGTGCAGTTCAACCTGCTGTCTAAGGCCGTCGAGGCACCCTATGTCGGCGAAAAATCGGTCGAGAGCGGACGCGTCCTCGGCCGCATGGTGCTCGAAAAGCTTGGCGGGGAGAGCGCCAAGGGCACAGTCGTTCTCGGCAATTGCTTTCCCGGCTTCCCCGTGCTCGAGAACCGCGCCAAGGGCGTCGAGGAATCGCTTGCCAAGGCTTCAGGCATCAAAGTGCTCGGCCCGTTCGACGTGAAGGTGTCGGCCGTCGACAACTACAATCACTGGGAGCAGCTCTACAGCGCCAATCCGGACGCCATCGCCCTGATAGGCCTGTGCGCGCCCGACGTGACCAGCCTTGGCAAGCTGAACGCCGCCCATGGCGACAAATTCGTGGCCGGCGGCTACGACATGACGGAGCTGAACCTGAAAGCGATCAAGGAAGGCCACGCCTATGTGACCATCGGGCAGAGCGCCTTCGTGCAGGGCTACCTGCCGGTCGCCCTGCTGGTCAACGCCATCAAGGGCGGCAAGAAGCTCGCGCCGGGGTTCTATAACGCCGGCTCGCAGATCATGACCGCGGACAAGGTCGACATGGGGAATGGCCTGAAGCCTATCTCCTTCGACGAGGCCCAGAAACTTGCCGCCGACCCGAAGGCGACGGCCGAATACTACAAGCCCTGGACCGAGACCCTCACGGCGCAAATGCTCTCGAGCGAGCCGAAGCCGATTTCGGCAGAGTCCGAGTAGCCGCAGCGATTTCCCACTGATGGTCGGGGGCGGCCGAAAGCTGCCCCTCACCGTCCAGGGATAAGATGTCATGGCCAAGCCGTTGCTCTCAGTGCGCAATCTCGCCAAGCGTTATGGCGGCGTGGTGGCGCTCGAGAACATGAACCTGTCGGCGCAGCCCGGCACCATTCACGCCGTGGTGGGCGAGAACGGCGCCGGCAAATCGACGCTGATGAAGATTCTTGCCGGTGTGGTGCGGCCGGATGGCGGCACCATCGAGATCGACGGGCAAGCGGTGACCATCGCCAGCCCGAACGAGGCGCGCCTGCGCGGCATAGGCATGGTGTACCAGGAACTCAGCCTGTTCCCGGATCGCTCGGTCCTGGCCAATCTTTTCGTCAACCGCGAGCCCGTCCGCCATGGGCTGGTCTCGCTGTCGTCGATGGAGCGGCAGTGCGAGCGCCTGCTCGATCAGCTCGGGCTCCATGTCGATGTCCGCGCGCCGGTCAGCCGCCTGAGCATAGGCGAGCGGCAGCTTGTCGAATTGTGCCGGGTGCTGCTGGAAAAGCCGCGCCTGCTGATCCTCGACGAACCGAATTCAGCCCTCAACCAGCAAGAGACCGAAAGGTTGTTTGCGGTGCTGCATGGGCTTCGCCGCCAGGGCATCACGATGCTCTACGTCTCGCACCGGCTGGAAGAGGTCTTCTCGATTTCCGATCGCATCACCATCACGCGGAACGGCCGCGACGTGGCCACCAAGGAACGCGCGGCGCTGACCATCCCGGAAGTCATCGAAGGCATGATCGGCCGGCAGCGCGAGGCGCTCTTTCCGCCGCCCCTGCCCGCAAAGGTGGACGCCTCGCCTAGGGAACTCGTGGTTTCCGGCCTTGCCGGCGGCCGGCTGCGGCAAATCGATTTCAAGGCGCATTCGGGTGAAGTGGTCGGGTTCGCCGGGCTGGAGGGATCGGGCGTCACGGATATCCTGAACATCCTTTTCGGGCTGCGCCGGGCCCGCCGCGGCACAGCCCGCTTCCCGGATGGCCGCGGCCTGCCGAAGAGCACGACGGAGGCGTCCCGGCGCAAGGTTTGCCTCGTGCCGGCCGATCGGCGGCACAATGGCCTGATGCTCGACAAATCGATCCTGTTCAACATCTCAAACATCGTCGTCGGCGCCAGGAATGACGGCCCGCTGTGGTTCTCGCCGAAAGGAGCGCTGCAACGAGCAACCCGGCAGATCGAAGCGCTGCGCATCAAGGGGCTGCCCCACGCCTTGGCCAATTCCCTTTCCGGCGGCAATCAGCAGAAAGTGGTGATCGGCAAATGGCTGGAGATCGGCCCGCAGGTGTTCCTGCTGGATGATCCCACGCGCGGCGTCGATGTCGGCGCCAAGCGCGAGATCTACGGGCTCATCCGCAAGATCGCGGCCGACGGAGGGATCGTGCTGTTCTCTTCGACCGAGTTGCCGGAACTGATCGGTCTTTGCGACCGCATTCTCGTGATCTACCAGGGCCGGCTGGCCGGCGAGGTTGCCGGCGACGGCATGGACAGCCGCGCCATCCTGCATTTGCTCAACACCGGGGAACGATCCGGGCGCTCGCCGGGCCCGGACGCATACGAAGCGACCGTCGCATGACCGATACCAATCAAGCCGAAAAAACCTCAACGCCTCTGCCGAGGTCGTCGCGGCAAGGTTTCCGCATGCCCGACGAGATCGGCGTGATCGTCGCCTTGCTCGTCATGATGGCGGTCATCGGCATCGCGAGGCCGCGTTTCCTCAACCCGATCAATCTTCTTTCCCTGCTGGGCAACACCACGTTCCTGGGCATGCTGGCGCTGGGCATGGTGTTCCTGCTGGCCATCCGCGAGATCGATCTGTCGGTCGGCTGGATGTTCAACTTCTCCGCCGTCGTCGTCGCCCTGCTGATGGTGGCGGGTCTCGATCCATGGCTCGCCGCGATTGCGGGCGTGGCTTTTGGCGGCTGCCTGGGGCTGGTCAACGGACTGATCGCCGTGACCCTGCGTTTGCCGGCGATCATCGTGACGCTCGGCACCTATTCGATGTTTCAAGGGCTTTCGCTCGTGGTCAATCGCGGACGCGCGATCGTTCCGTCCGATGACGGCAGCAGTTTTTTCTGGGTGATTTCCTACAAATTGTTCGGTGTCTTGCCAGTGTCGGCGCTCGTCTTCCTGCTCCTGGCGGTTGCGATGCATATCCTTCTCCACCGCACCCGGTTCGGCTATCGGGTGCAGGCCGTCGGCAGCAATCCGGAAGCGGCGGCCCATGCCGGCATCCCCACCGCGCTGGTCAGATTGCAGACCCTGGTACTGATGGGCGCGATCTGCGGCTTGTCCGGCACCATGTATGTCGGCTTCCGCGGCGCCATCGATCCGAATGAGGGCAGCGATTTCGTTCTCGTCGTCATTGCCGCCGTCATCATCGGCGGCACGCCGCTTTCCGGCGGGCACGGCACCATCATCGGCGCGGTCATTGGCATGACGATCATCCAGGTCATTTCCAGCGGGCTGATCTTCTTCGGCATCGACGCGACCTGGAGCACCTTCTTCACCGGCGCCGTGACCGTGCTGGCGGTGTCGCTGGACAGGCTGATCAAATACCAGCGATCCCGCCGGGCCGAGAAGCTGCGCGAGACGTCGCACGGCTGATGCCCTGCCAGATGATTCCGCTTGGCGAAAAAATCCAGTCTAGCGGCGCACCGGCAGGCAGGAGCCTCCCATGATCAGGTGCGTGGGAAAGGAGATGCGCTGCGCCGGCCGCGCGTTGCTGCCATCGAGCCGCTCGAGCAGCAACTGCGCCGCGGTTCGCCCGATTTCCTCCACAGGTCGGTCGATCAGCGTGATCGGACCCGGATAGAGCATCGCGATATCCGATCGATCGCAGGCGATCAGCGATATGTCCTGCGGCACCGAAACGCCCTGCTGCTGCATGGCGCGCAGCACGCCGGCAAGGATCCTGTTCCCGGCCGCGATGATCGCGGTCGGCCGCTCCGGCATCTGCAGCAACGTGGTGGCCTCGCGGAAACCGTAATCCGCCGACAGGCTCTGCGAGCGGATCAGATCGCGCGGCACCGGCAGGCCGGCACGCTCGAACGCTTCCACGAAGCCGCGGACACGCTCGCGCCCCGGACGGATGTCGCTGCCGGCCGTGATGATCGCTATGCGCCTATGCCCCAGCTCGATCAGGTAATTGGTGGCCTGGCGCAGGCCGGGCGCGTGCTCGGTCAGCACCGCATCGATCTCGAGCGGAATGTCGCGATCGAGCAGAACGGCTGGAATGCGAAGTTCCCTCAGCCGCTTGATGGTACGAGCGTCCTGCTCGTTGTTGATGGTCATGATCATCCCGTCGGCGCGACCGTGCTGCAGCATGTCGAGCGCCGCCGCCTCTTCGCTGGCCTGGCCGTGGGTGCTCATCAGATAGAGCGAATAGCCCTTCTGGCGAAGCTCCGCGTCGATCGCCTTGAAGCAGCTGGCATGCCAGGGATTAGCGATGTCGTCGATGACGAAACCGACCGTCATCGTGCTGCGGCGGCGCATGTTCTGCGCGCGAACATCCGGCTGGAAGTCGAGCGACCGTATCGCCGCCCGCACCTTGCTGAGCGTTTCGGGCTTCACCGTCTCAGGAACGTTGAGGCTACGTGAAACGGTTCCGACCGACACGCCCGAAACGCGAGCTACATCCCGGATCGTCGCTTTCTTGTCCACGACTTTCGTCACACCGAATCCCCTCGTGGCCGCATCCCATATTTCGGGCCAAGTCACCGAAATTATTGAGAAAGGGAATTCTAGCGCAATTTGCATTGGGTCAGCAAGGGATATGCGGCCAGTTATCCCTTGACCGGCAAGGTCTGCGTACTCTAACTTAGAAACGTTTCAATTTTATGCGGAACTGGGTCCTCTCATGGTCGTGCCCCTGAAAATCGAGCGCATCGAATGTATCCCGCTGTGCATGCCGCTGCCGCGCACCTTCCGCGGCAGCTACTACCACATGACGCACCGCTGCACGATCATCACCCGTATCTACACGTCAGAGGGCATAGTCGGCGAGGTCTACAACGGCGACGAGTTCGAAACGCAGGCCGAGGTCGTCAAGATCATCCTCGACGAAATCCAGCCACGGCTGATCGGCAAGGACGCGTTCAATATCGAGGGTTGCTGGGAGGAAGCCCGCGCGCCGAGCTATAATATTCTGCGCGACCGCAAACTCGCCATGTGCGCCCAGGCCTGCGTCGACTCTGCCATCTGGGACGCGGTCGGCAAGGCGTTGAACGTGCCGCTCTACAAGCTGTGGGGCGGTTATCGTGATCGTCTTCCGGTCATCTGCATCGCCGGATATTACGAGGAAAACAAGACCTTAGCGGATTTCGGCCGCGAAATGGAGGATATCCGAGCGGCGGGCTACGCAGGCTGCAAGTTCAAGGTCGGCGGTCGCACCCCAAAGGAGGATGCCGAGCGCGTCCGCACAGCGCGCAGCGCTGTGGGCGACGATTTCGTTCTATGCATCGATGCCAACCAGGGCTGGACCTTGCGGGAGGCGGTGGAATTTTCGCGACATGCCCGCGATCTCGGCATCCGCTGGTTCGAGGAGCCCGTGCGCTGGTACAATGACCGCCTCGACCTCGCGGCCGCCCGCAGCCAGATGGGGATTCCCGTGGCCGCCGGCCAGAGCGAGATCAGCCGTGCCGGCTGCCGCGACCTGATGATGTCCGGTTCGATCGATGTCTGCAACTTCGACGCCAGCTGGGGCGGAGGCCCCACGGAATGGCGGCGCGTGGCAGCGCTGGCTCAGGCCTTTGCCTGCGAAATGGGCCACCACGAAGAGCCGCAGATCGCCGCCCACCTGCTTTCGGGCATCCCGAACGGCACATTTTTGGAAACGTTTCACCCTGACCGCGACCCCATGTTCTACGCGTTGGTCGCCAATCGCTCGAAGTTCGACAACGGCTACTACGACGTCCCACAAGGGCCGGGTTTCGGGCTGGAGCTGGATGAGGCAACGATCAGGAAGTACAAGGTCGACTGAGTACGTCCGGCGGCGTTGCGCGCCGCGCAGGGACCGGAAAGACGCGGTGACCCTGAAATCGGCTCGCCGGGGTCAGAACGTTTCATGGCCGGTTGGCCGTTCCGCCGGCCGCTACCCCGCCTTCGGCATCCGTTCGCGGCTTTCGGATTCCAAGCGGGTGATATCGGTCGCAAGCTGCTCGACGTGATCGTAGTCGCCCACCGCAAGCCCTGGCGAAACCTTGCCATTGGCGACGACATGCACGCGATCGGCCGCTTCGTAGACTTCCAGTGTTTCGGTGCAAAGCATGATCACCACATTGCCTCGCTCGGCATAGTCCCTGAGCAGCCGATAGATTTCCGCCTTGGAGTGAATATCGACTCCTCGGGTCGGCTCCTCCAGCAGCAGCAGCTTCGGATCGCAATGCAGCGCCTGGGCGATCGCCACCTTCTGCTGGTTGCCACCCGACAGCGAGCGGATGGGCTGCGTCGTCGTCCGTGTCTTGACGAGGAAGTGCTTGACCGCGACCTCCGCCATCTCCTTCATCCGGCGTGTCCTGAGCGTCAGGCCGAAACCGGCAATCTGGGGTGAGCCGAGCCGCGCGAGCAGATTCTCGCCGACCGAGAAATTGCTGTAGAGGCTGAGCTGGCGGGTCGCGGGAACATAGGCGGACATCGCATCGATCGCATGTTCGCCGCCCTCGCCCGCAATGGTGATCGCGCCCGTGCAGTGCTCCAGGCCTGCGAAAGAGCGGATCAGCTCGCGCGAGCCGGATCCCTCGACGCCGACAAGCGCGATGATCTCGCCAGCGCTTCCATCGAGCGAGACATCCCGGAATGCTCTGTCATGCGTCCAGTTCTTTACGGAGAACACCGGTTGGGCTGCGGTCTGCGCCGCAGACTTCGCGGCCTTGCCATGGACGGCGCCGCTGTCCACCACCATCTGCCGGGCGATGCCCTCCTCCGTCAGCGCCTCGCCTTGCAGTATAGCGCGCACGCTGCCGTCGCGGACGATGGCGACGCGGCTGCAATGGGCAACCAGATCCTCAAGACGATGCGTGACCAGCAGCACGATGCGGCCATCCGCGGCAATCTTGTGCATTTCGCGGAAAAGCTCGTTGGATTCGTCGGCCGTCAGCGCCGAGTTCGGCTCGTCGAACAGGAAGACGCGCGATGCGCGCGCCACCGCGCGGGCGATCTCGGTGCGCTGTTGCGTGGCCAGCGAGCAATCCGAGAGCAGCCTGTCGCGAAGATGGCCGATCCCCAGCGCCTCCATGACCCTGGCATCGGCCTGGCCAAGTCCTGGCCGCAACCGGCTCGCGCCTTCGCGGCCGACGAGCATGTTTTCGGCCACCGTCAGATTGGGAAAAAGCTGCGGCTCCTGATGCACGACCGCCACGGCCTGCCAGTCGGTGAAGGGCGACCACGGCGCGCCGTCGAAAGTCAATTCGCCGCCATCGGGTCTCTCCTCGCCGGCAATCACGCGGATCAACGTGCTCTTTCCCGCGCCGTTCGGGCCGGCGATGCCGAGCACCTCACCGGCGTACAGTTCGAGATCGACGCCGCTCAGGGCGATCGTGCTGCCATAGCGCTTGGTGACGCCACGAATGCTGATGCCTTGCCGAGCCTCCCCGTCAGGCCGGCTCATGACGCCCTGCTCTTGCGCAGCTTGGTGAGGAACAGGTCGAGCGCCACCGCGCCGATGGTGACGGCGCCGAGGAAGATCTGCTGCACATGCGGACCGGGCGACAGCAGCGCCAAGCCGATCTGCAACTCGGCGAGCAGCAGCGCGCCGCCCAGCGTGCCGACGATCGTTCCCTTGCCGCCCGAAAGGCTGGCGCCGCCGATGATCACCGCCGCGAAGACCGGAAATGTCTGCGACAGGCCGATATCCGGCTGGCTGGTCTGGATGAAGGAAAAGTCGAGGATGCCGGCGATCGCCGCCAGCACCGAACAGAGGATGAAGGCGAGGACCTTGTATTTCCGTACCGGCAGCCGTGCCAGCCGCCCGGCCTCCGGATTTCCACCGATCGCCATCAGCCGGAAGCCGAAAAGCGAGCGATGCAGCAGAAAACCGATGACGGCGGCGATGCCGAGCATCCAGAAGATTTCGACCGAGAGGCTGTACTTGCCGACGTTCTGGGTCAGTCCGATGAAGAAATTCAGTTCGCCCGGATCGACGTTGCCGTCCGGCGGCGGGTAGTTCGGGTTGAAAGTGCCGGTGTTGGAGACCCACAGCGACAGGCCGTAAAGCAGGTTGTAGCTGCCGAGCGTGACGATGAAGGACGGAATCTTCATGCTCGTCACCAGCAGGCCATTGAACAGGCCAACGCAAATGGCGACAAGGATCGCGATCGGGATCGCCGCATAGACCGACACGCCCATCAGAATCCAGACCACCGCGAGCGTATTGGCCGCAAGGCCGTACATCGCGCCGAAGGAAAGGTCGATCTCGCCCACGACGATCACCAGCGTCAGTCCCATGGCCATGATCGCCACCGAGCTCATCGCCCGGAGCACCGAGACAGCAAGGTTCGGATTGGCGAAATTGGGATTGATGGCCACGAACACCATCGCCACCACGATGACCGCAAGAAACAGGCCGCCGACGCGCAGCGCCGCATCGATCGTCGCCTTGGCGGCCGAGGACCCCCGCTTCGACTCGGCATGTTGGCCGACCTCGCTCGAACTCATGCTTATCTCAACTCCATGTTTCAGACCCATATCGTGCGGGGCCGGAATCGATCGGGCCGCCGGGGCGGCCCGATCGCCATCAATGCGACATCACTTCTGCGACATGGTCCGGTCGAGTTCCTCGCGGGCCTGCTTGACGTCGGCCTTCATCACGGCCTTCAAGGTCTGGGTATTCGGCAGGATCTCGCCGTTCTTGAGGAACTGGGCACAGGCCGGTCCGCCAAAGGCCGCCTGGTCGGGCCAGCGCTGATCGAACTGCACCACCTGGATACCCTTCTCGATCGCGTCGAGCTGACCCTTGGAAGAGTTCCAGCCCACCGTGAAGACCTTGCCGGCAAGGCCGAGGCTTTCGATGGCCCGATCGGCGTGCTCGGCGCCGATGTCCACGTTCTCGATAAACTGAACGTCCGGATTGGCGGTCAGGAACGAACGGTAGACATCGAAGGCCTTGCCCGGCTCATAGCTGGTGTTGAGACCGTTCGCGGCGGAGGTCACGAACTTTGCGTCCGGGATCGCGGCCTTGATGGTGTCCTCGAAGCCTTTCATGCGGCCCTGGGCCCAGAACTGGGTGGGATCTCCCCCGGAGACGGCGAAGACCTTGATGTCGCTCTTGCCGTTGTCCTTGATCCACTGCAGCACGGTTTCGGCGGCATATTTGCCTTCCTTGGCCGGGATCTGGGTGAAGTTGGTGAACTCGTGACCGCGTGACGGCACGCCCGACGTGAAGACCGGGATGCCCTGGTCCATCAGCTTGTTGGTGATCGCAGTCATCGCGTCCGAGCTGACCGGCTCGATACCGATGCAATCGATTTCGCCAGCGGCGAGCTTGGCCTCGATCTGGCTGACCTGCTGATTGGGATCGTTCTGGACCGGCGCGATCGAGGCGCAATCCATCGGATAGATGGCATTACCCATCTTGCAGCCCATTTCGAAGCCGGCCTTGAACTGCGGCGAGAACAGAGGGATGCCCGAGGCCTGGTAGGAGAAAACGTAGTTGATCTTTTCGCCCTTTTTGACCTTTTCGGCGATCCGGTCGGCGAGCTTGAACGTGCCCCAGTCGCGCTTGACCTCGAAGGGCGCGCCCTCGACCTTCTCGCCCTTGTCCGGGATCTGCGTGTCCTTGAAATCCTGTGCGAGCGCTGTCCCGGTGATTGAAAGCGCGGTACAGCCCATGGCCGCCAGCATCACCCCACGATATGTTCTACGCATATTAGTCCTCCCATGACGCGTTGACTTGACTGCTTTCATTGTGGCGGCTCCCATGCCGCCGTTCGTCAGACCAATCCCAGCACCTTCTCGCTGCGAAAGCCCTCGACGACCTCCTCGATCACCTCGATGCCCAGGCCCGGCCCGGTCGGCGGATACATCCAGCCGTCCTTGTGCTCGAAAGACTTCTTGACGAGGTCGTGCTGCATCGGATTGCGCAGCGGTTTCAGCTCGAAAAGCTTGCAGGCGGGCGAATTGAACGAGATCGCCAGGCTGGCGGCCGTCACGATCGCCGACGACCAGGCATGCGCGTTGGCCTGCCGCCGGTAGAACTCGCAGCGCTCCGTCACCTTCTTGAAGCCGGTGATGCCCTCGGCGCGCCCCGGATCGACGCCGATGACGTCGACGGTGCCGGTCGCCAGCACGCGCTCGAACTGCTCGAGCGTCCATTCGCGCTCGCCATAGGCGATGCGGGTCGTGGTCTTGGAGCGCAGGTTGGCATAGCCTTCCGGGTCCCAGGCGCCGAGCGGCTCCTCGATCCAGGCGAGATCGTACTCCTCCATCGCCTTGGCGCGGCGCACGGCGTCGGTGACGTCCCATTTGATGGCGATGCCGTTGTCGATCATCAGCATCTTGTCGCCCAGCACCTCGCGCATCGCCTTCACATAGGCGACGTCGCGATCATGATCGTAGCCGAGACGGGCATTGCCGCGCTTGCCGAAGCCGGTCTTCAGGCCCTGCAGGCCGGTCGAGACCCATTCTCGCGTTTCCTCGGCCATTTCGGCGATATCTTCGTAATGTGCATGGCAGGAGGCTATGGCCGGCAGTCGCTCGTGCACCGACCCGCCCAGCAGATCGAGCACGCTTCTGTTGAGCGCCTTGCCCTTCAGGTCCCAAAGCGCGATGTCGATGGCAGCGGTGGCATAGGAGGCGATGCCGCCGTGATAGCCGTACCACCAGGCCTGCTGCTTGTTCTGTCGCCAAAGCACCTCGGTCTGCACCGGGTCCTTGCCGATCAGATTCGGCGCCATGCCCTCGATGATCGCCTTGGTGGCGAAATTGGCCTCGGGGAATTGGGTGATCGATTCCCCCCAACCCACCTGGCCGTCATCGGCGGTGACCTTGGCCAGGCAAAGATGCCGCAGCGCGTTGAAATCGTTCGGCTCGGGATAGCTGACCGGGATGGCTTCGACTTTGGCGATTTTCATGCTGATGATTCCTATCCGATCGCACCGCGATAGAGCGGCATGCCTTCGACGCCGAGATCGACCTCGATCAGATAGCCGGTCATCGCCGCTCCCGTCGTGTCGAACGGCCCCATGTCGCAGCAGAACAGCTTGCCGCCCTTGCCGAACACACAGTTGAGGATGGTGCCGCCGGTTTCGAGGAAACCGACCAGCTTGCCGTCCTTCGTGAAATGGTCGACGCCGCCGGCCGCGACCGCCGTGATCCAGAGATCGCCGTTCGCGTCGATCTTGAGTCCGTCCGGAATGTGGCCCTCCGGCATACGGCAGAGCACCGACTTGCTGCCGTCCGGCTTTCGGCGGACGACGTTGAGCGTATAGGACTCCACCCAAACGAGAGATCCGTCCGGCTCGGCGACGATGCCGTTGGGGTAGACGTAATCGAGTTCTTCGAGAATATGCGCGATGCCGTTCTTCTCGATCACGCAGATGCGGCCGGGATGCGGCTTCTCCGCCATGTTCCAGTC
The DNA here is from genome assembly GCF_020165615.1 of Mesorhizobium sp. BH1-1-5. Lineage (NCBI taxonomy): Bacteria > Pseudomonadati > Pseudomonadota > Alphaproteobacteria > Hyphomicrobiales > Phyllobacteriaceae > Mesorhizobium > Mesorhizobium sp. BH1-1-5. The sequence continues at coordinate 57,128 of NZ_JAIUIM010000009.1, read as the reverse complement.
GCCGGAATCGGTGAAATAGAGCCGGCCGTCCGGGCCGAACGTCAGATCGTTGGGACCGTCGAACTTGACCCCGTCCGCCTCGGTGACGAGGATTTCGGCCTTGCCGCCGGGCGAGGTTTTCTGGATCGACGGCGGCCTGTGCTCGGGAGCGACCCATTGGCCGACATTCGGCGTCTGCGTCGAATAGACGGCGCCGTCGCTGCCCAGCATGCAGGCATTGGGTCCGCCGCCCACATAGGCGTATTGCCCCTGCTTGCCGCTCTTCGGGTCCCAATAACCGATCTCGCTCGCATAGGTATTGGCGAAGATCACACGCCCATCGTCGAGCTCATAAGGACCCTCAGGATGGCCAAGGCCGGTGGCGCGTATCACTTGCGGTCTTTTCATCGTTCTCCTCCCTTGCGGCTACCACGTGACCAGTCCGCCGGTGAAATTCACCGCCTGGCCGGTCATGTAGCCTGCCTCGTCCGACAGCAGGAACCAGATGGCGCCCGCGCATTCTTCCGACCGTGCCGGCCGGCCGAGCGGCACGGTCTTGTTGCGCGCCTCGTCCATCGCTGAAAGCTCCATGCCCCGCAGCCTGGCCATGCCGGCCAGCACCATGTCCTGCATCGGCGTGTCGACGATGCCCGGGCAGATGGCATTGACGCGCACCGGCCGCGAGGCAAGCGCTTGGGCAAAGGAGCGGGTGATGGAGAGGATCGTCGTCTTCGACGCGGCGTAGGCCGCGACTTCGGTCGTCGTCGCAAGCTTGGCCGAACTGGAAGACAGGTTGACGACCGCTCCGCCCGGCTTCAGCCGCGGACCGATCTGCTGGCACAGGAAGAAGATGGACTCGGCATTTATGGTATGGATCCGGCGCCAGTCGTCGAGCGTGACGTCGAAGATCGACTTCACCACCAGCACGCCGTGCGAGTTGACCAGGTAGTCGGCGCCGTCCGCTGCCTCCGCCACGCGCGCCCGGCCGGCCGGCTCCGAAAGATCGGCGACAAGCGGCTCGCAATCGCCGCCGGCGACCTCGCCAAGCTTCTCCCCATCTATGTCGACGGCAAGCACGCGGACCCCTTCTTGCAGCAGCCGCCGCACGACGGCGCGACCGATGCCGCTGCCGGCTCCCGTCACGATGGCGCGACGCGCATGCACTGCCGAACTCATCCGCTTCGAGCCTCCCAACGCGATCGCACCACAAACAGCAACCTTGCCTTTGCGGCACACGCATAAGCGCGAATGTATTGGTCCGGAGGGCCCCAGCCCTTCCGTAATGGCTATATTGAAACGTTATCAGAAGAATGCAAGCACTTTTTCGCACTGTGGCCAGCGCCGGAAGCCGCTTGCTGTCTTTCCGGCCGTTTCTGACGTCGCTTCGCTGGAAGCCTGGAAACAAATGGAAAAAAACCCGAAAAAGGCCGGATATGCGGTTATCCGGCTCTTTTCCTGAGCAACAACCCTCGCAAATCCAACCGAGCAGCGCCGGCATTTCGAAACTTCATGCGAGACAGCCTTGCAATGACTTTGGTTGCCGATATAATTGAAACGATATTATCCCTGTTCCCGTCAAACTTTCCCGGAGTTCAAGGCGAATGCGCTCAACGAAGATTGCGGTGATCCAGGGAGACGGGATCGGCAAGGAAGTCGTGCCGCAGGGTATCAAGGTCGTGAACGAAGCCGCGCGCCTTTTCGGTCTCGACATCCGCTGGGAGGATTTCGAGTGGGGTTGCGACCACCATGCCCGTACCGGCCGGATGATGCCTGAAAACGGGCTGGACCAGATCGCGGGCCATGACGCGATCTTCCTTGGCGCCATCGGCTGGCCGACCGTGTCTGACGTGGAGTCGTTGTGGACGTTGCTGATGCCGATCCGGCGCAATTTCCAGCAATATGTGAATCTGCGTCCTGTGCGTCTCTTCGACGGCGTGTCCTCGCCGCTCGTCAATCCGGGCAACATAGATTTCTACATCGTGCGCGAGAACAACGAAGGCGAATATTCCGAGATCGGCGGACGCATGTTCCCGGGCATGGACCAGGAAATGGTCAGCCAGGAAACCGTGCTGACGCGCTTCGGGTGCGATCGGGTGATGCGCTTCGCCTTCGAACTCGCCCGCAAGCGCAAAAAGAAGCTGACCTCCGCGACCAAGTCCAACGGCATCATCCATACGATGCCTTTCTGGGACGAGCGCTTCCGCGCCATCGCCCAGGAGTTTCCGGACGTCGCGACGGAACAGTATCACATCGACATCCTCACCGCCCATTTCGTTCGCCGCCCCGCCAGCTTCGATGTCGTCGTGGCGGGCAATCTGTTCGGCGACATCCTTTCCGATCTCGGTCCCGCCGTCACCGGCACCATCGGCATCGCGCCGTCCGGTAATCTCAATCCCGAACGACGCTTCCCGTCGATGTTCGAGCCGGTGCATGGTTCGGCGCCCGACATTGCGGGCCAGAACATTGCCAATCCGATCGGCCAGATCTGGTCGGGAGCGATGATGCTGGAGCATCTGGGCGCCCCCGAGGCGGCCAATGCCATCGTCGACGCCATTGCCAAGGTGCTCGCCTCGGGCGAAAACCTGACCCGTGACATGGGCGGCACTGCTTCGACCGACGCGTTGGGACAGGCGGTCGCCGACGCCCTGTCCATTCACCCGCTGGAGGCTCGGCGCCATGGCTGAACTGCCCTTCGTCGACACCCATTTCCATTTGCACGACATGAAGCATCCAAAGCTGCGCTACGGCTGGCTGGAGCCGGATGCCGTCCATGGCTTCCTCCCGGACACCGATCCGCTGAAGTCGCAGCATTATTTCATCAAGGACTACATCGCCGAAATCCGCTTCGCCAACGTGCCGAAGGCGGTGCATGTGCAGGCCGCGGTCAACACGCCCGACCCCGTCGACGAAACCGAATGGCTGCAGGCCTTCGCCGACAAGACCGGCTACCCGCAGGCCATCGTCGCCGAATGCCATCTGGCGCGCCCGGACGCCGCGCAGGTGCTTGACCGGCACCTGAAATATCCGAACGTGCGCGGCATCCGCAATTTCGGCGAAGGCCGCTATCTGATCGACAAAGCCTGGCGGCGCGGCTTTGCCGAACTCGGGCCGCGCAGCCTGGTTTCCTGCATTGACACGCGCGTCGAGCTCGCCGGCGATATCCTCGATCTCGCGCGCGCCTTTCCCGAAACCCAGATGTGCATCGACCACTGCGCCGTTCCGATGCGACGCGATCCGGCAAGCTTCCGGCAGTGGCGCGCGGCAATGGACGTCATGGCCGCGGCGCCGAATGTGTGGATGAAGATTTCGGGACTCGGGATGGGTGACCCGATGTGGACGGTGGACTCGATCCGGCCCTACGTGCTTGGCAGCATCGAGGCGTTTGGTCCGGACCGGGTCGTCTTTGGCACCAACTGGCCGGTCGATCGCATGTTCAGTTCCTATCCCGACGTCATCAATGCCTATGCCGAGATCATTTCCGGTTTCCCGCATCACGAGCGGGTGGCGATGTTCTCGGGCAACGCCGAGAAGCTTTTCAGGATTTGACCGGTGGGCGAAGAAACGAACGTCGCCGGCGCTGCCGCCACCGCCACTGCGGTCCACCATATCGGCATGAGCGTCGCCGGCATCGACGATGCGCTTGCCTTCTGGGAGGCCTTCCTCGGCGTGCCGGCCCGCTGGCGCACCATGCTCGACCGGCCCTATCTCGGCCGGCATGTCGGCTATCCCGGGATTCGGATCGCAGCGGCCTTCATCGACCTGCCGGGAGGCGGCACGCTGGAGTTGCTCGACTACCAGACCGGCAAGCAGACGCTGCCGGACGCCACCGCCAATGCGGGCAACGTGCATCTGTGCCTGAAGGTCGAGGACGCCGACACGGCCTGGCGGCACGCGGTGTCTTGCGGCGCAAGGCCGATCGTGCCGGACGGCCCTGTCGACATAGACGGCGGGCCGAACATCGGTGCGAAGGTCGCCTATCTTCGCATCCATGACGGCATCACGCTGGAGCTTTTCCAGCCGGCAAGGAGCGGTGCATGATCAAGCGCGTGAGCCTTATTCGCCGCAAGGCCGGCATGAGCCGGGAGGAATTCTTCGCCCACTGGACCGGCCCGCATGCCGCCATCGTGCGGCAGATGCCGGGCGTGCGGGGCCTGCGGTTCGGCAAGGTGCAGAGCTGGAATCCGGAAGAGGCGGCCTGGGACGGGGTCGGCGAGGTCTGGTTCGACAGCATGGAGGATGCGGTCAGGGCCTTCGCCGCGGAGCCTTATGCCAGCCGGCTTGTCGAGGACCGCAAGAAGTTCATGGGCGAGGCGCAATCCTGTTTCGTCACCGAGCATACCGCGGTCGCGCCACCGGAAGGGCGTTGAGGAGGAGACCATGGCATTCAATCTCGCCTCCGGGCTGGAAGGCAAAAAGGTCGTCGTCACCGGCGGCACGGGCGGGATCGGCCGCGAGGTGTGCCTGGGCTTCGCTGCCGCCGGATCGCAGGTCGCCGTGGTCGATCTCGATCAGGCGCGCGCCGATGCCGTCGTCGCCGAATTGGACGGCGGGCCACATATCGCCGTCGGCCATGACCTGCGCCCGGTCGGCGACCAGCATGTAGCGCTCGACAGGATCTTGGCCGCCTTCGGCCGGATCGACGTGCTGGTGCAGACGGCCGCCGTGCTGGTCCGCCGCCACAGCGTCTTCGATGTGACGGAGGCCGACTGGGATGTCCAGCACGACGTCAACCTCAAGGCCTCCTTCTTCCTGGCGCAGTCGGTGGCGAGGATCATGCGCGACCAGGGCCAGGGCGGACGGATCACCAATTTCACGTCGCAAGGCTGGATGAGCGGCGGTTTTGGCGGCTCGGTCGCCTATGCGGCGACCAAGGGCGGCATCGTGTCGATGACGCGCGGGCTCGCCCGCTCGCTCGCCAAGGACAAGATCACCGTCAACGCCGTCTCGCCGGGCGCCGCCGATACGGCGATGATGCGCAGCGGCATGGACGACGCCGCGCTCGCGGCCACCGTGGCGCAGATTCCGCTGGGCTATATGGCCGCCCCCTCGGAGCTTGCCGGCGCCGTGCTGTTCCTGGCTTCCGACCATGCGAGCTATGTGACCGGCGCCACCATCAATGTCAGCGGCGGCTGGCTGATGTATTGAGGAGGAGACACGTGACACAATCTTTCTCTGGCAAGGTCGCCGTAATCACCGGCGCGGCTCGCGGCATCGGCGATGCGATCGCCATGCGCTTCCTGGAAGAAGGGGCAAGAGTGTTCTCCCTCGATCTGGGCGAACCGGACGACGCACGCGAAGGCGTGACTTACCTCAAGGCCGACGTGTCGAATGTCGAAAGCGTCGCTGAAGCATTCGGACGCATCGACGATGCCGCCGGCCAGATCGACGTCCTCGTCAACAATGCCGGCGTGCAGCGGGTCGGGCTCGCCGAGAACATATCGCCGGCGGATTGGCATCTGGTCCTGAACACTCACCTTACCGGCATGCATCTGTGCTGCGCCCAGGCCATCCGCCGCATGCGCGAGCGTGGCAAGGGCGGCGCCATCGTCAGCATCGCCTCGGCGGCCGGCATCGTCGGAATTCCCGGGCGCGGCCCCTACGGCGCGGCCAAGGCCGGCATCGAGGGCCTGACACGGGTCTATGCCACGGAGACGGCCGCCGCCAACATCCGGGTCAATGCCGTCGCACCCGGCTCGACCCGTACCAAGCTGATCGAGCAAGGGCTGAAGGACGGCTCGATCCGCGGCGAATGGCAGCTCGAACGCATTCCCATGGGCCGGCTGGCCGAACCGCGGGAGATCGCCGACCCGGTCGTCTATCTGGCAAGCGACCAGGCGAGCTACATCACCGGACAGACCCTGGTCGTCGATGGAGGTTGGACGGTGCAGGGCATGGTGCACGTCGCCGATTGGCTCCGGGCTTCATGAGCGACGACCTGTTCAATCTGGCGCGGCATTGCATCGCCCGTGCGGCCGCCTCGACGCCGCACAAGACGGCATTGATCGTGGTCGGCGATGCCGACCGGCCGGAAACAGCGGAGCGCTGGACCTATGCCGCCCTCGACCGGGCGGTGCGCAGCGTCGCGGCCGGCCTGCTCGCAGAGGGGCTGAGACCCGGCGACCGGATCATGCTGCGGATGCCGAACAGCAGCGACTATGCACTGATGTTCTACGGCGCAATCGCCGCCGGCATGGTGCCTATTCCCGTCTCGGCCATGCTGACCGAGGGCGAGACGACGTTCCTGCTCGAGGATTCCGAAGCTGCCGCGATCGTGCACGACAGCGAACCCGTCCTGCACGCGCCGGCTGGCTGCAAGACACTCGACAGAACCGCTGTCGACAAGCTCAAGGCGTCCGTGCCGCTCGATGCCTATGCGCGCACTCCCGGGGAGGCGCCGGCCTATATGATCTATACCTCAGGAACCGCCAGCAAGCCGAAAGGTGTGGTTCATGCCCATCGCGTCGCGCTCGGCCGCGTGCCGATGTATGCGGACTGGATGGGGCTGACGGCGGCCGACATCATGTTGCATGCCGGCGCGTTCAACTGGAGCTACACACTGGGTGTGGGCCTGCTCGATCCCTGGGCGACCGGCGCCACGGCGGTGCTCTACAGCGGCCCCAAGGATGTCGAGGTCTGGCCGAAGTTGATCGATGTCTTCGGGGCCACCCTGTTCGCGGCCGTGCCTTCGCTTTACCGGCAGATCCTCAAATACTGCCGCCTGACGCGCGAAAGCCTGCCGACGCTGCGGCGCGCGCTTGCCGCCGGCGAGGCGCTGAGCCCGGCGACCCTCTCGCAATGGCAGGCGACGACCGGCAAGCCGCTGCTGGAAGCCTTCGGCATGAGCGAGATTTCCACCTTCGTCTCCAATCGCGACGGCATGCCGGTCAGGGCCGGCAGTCCCGGAAAACCGCAGACCGGACGGCCCGTTGCGATTCTCGCCGCCGATGGCCGTCCCGCGCCGGCCGGCGAGGTCGGGCTGCTTGCCGTCCATCGCGGCGATCCCGGCCTGATGCTCGGCTACTGGCGGCGGCCGGAAGAGGAGGAACGGGTCTTCCACGGCGACTGGTTCGCCGGCGGCGACCTCGCCTCGTTCGATGCGGACGGCTATCTCTGGCATCACGGCCGCGCGGACGACATCATGAATGCCGGCGGTTTCCGCGTTTCCCCGCTCGAGGTCGAGGCGGCATTGGCCCCCTGCCCCGGTATCGCCGAGCTTGCGGTGGCCGAGCACGAAGTGCGCGCCGGGGTCAGCGTCATTGCCGCCTTCGTGGTGACAAGCGAGGATGCTGCGTTGCGCGCCGAAGATATTGCCACTTTCGCCGAGCAGCGGCTTGCCGCCTACAAGCGCCCGAGAGTGATTTTCTTCGTGCCGACCCTGCCGCGCAGCGCCAACGGCAAGCTGCTCAGGCGAAAACTGACAGGCACTGTCCAAGCTTTGCAAACGATGCCGTAAGGAGAGAGCAATGCGTTCGACACTCAAGATGCCGAAGGTCGGCGACGCGGTGGACGAGGTGGTGATCAGCGAGATCCAGGTGCAAAAGGGCGCCGCGGTCTCCGAGGGCCAGACGCTGTTTGTCGTCGAGACCGACAAGACCACGGTGGAAGTTCCCGCGCCCTTCGCCGGAACGGTAGCCGAGATCCTGATCGCGGCTGGCGACGACGTGAAGACCGGCGCGCCCACCATCGTGCTCGAAGTGTGATCATAGAGCCGTCCTTCCCCGGGCGGCGAAGCTTTTATGTGAGGAGGAGATATGGCCAAGATCTGGGTAAGGCAGGCGGTGCTGCGGGCACTGGACGACGCGATGAAGGAGGACCCGGACGTCATCGTGATGGGTGAGGACGTCGCCGCCGCCGGCGGCCCGTTCAAGGTCACCGAAGGCCTTCTCGCCGAACACGGCCCCAGCCGCGTCATCGACACGCCGATTTCGGAAATGGGCTTTCTTGGCGCCGCTGTCGGGGCAGCCGTCTGCGGGCTGAAGCCGGTCGTCGAGATCATGTTCATCGAATTCATCGGCGTGGCGCTCGATCAGCTGTCCACCCAGGCCGCCACCATGCGCTATCTGTCGCGCGGACGGTTGACGACACCGCTTGTCGTGCGTGCATCCGCCGGAGCCGGCCAGGGCTTCGGCTGCCAGCACTCGCAGATGCTGGATCACTGGTTCCGCGGCACGCCGGGCCTGAAAGTCTGCGTCACCAGCAACGCCCGCACCACCTACGGCCTGCTCCGTTCGGCAATCGACGATCCGGACCCCGTCGTGGTGCTCGAACCACGCATCCTCTATTCCGAGCGCGAGGAGTTCGAGCACGATCCAGCCTACCGTATCCCTCTCGGCCAGGCGGAGATCGTCAGGCCCGGCACGGACGCCACCGTGGTGACGTGTGGCGCGCTGGTCCGCACCGCGCTGGAAGCGGCCGCCAGCAGCCGCGCCAATGTCGAAGTCATCGACCTGCTGACGCTGTGGCCATGGGACAGGAAGACGGTCGCCGAATCCGTCGCCCGCACCGGCCGGCTGGTGACGGTGGAAGAATCGACCGCCACCGCGGGCTGGGGAGCCGACATCGTCTCCACGATCGCGGTCGAGCATTTCGGCAAGCTGAAAGCGGCGCCGCACCGCATCACCCTGCCGGACGCGCCGGTGCCTTACAGCGGCGTGCTCGAAGCCCGTTATCTGCCGAGCGCAACCTACATCGCCGAACAGGTCGACGCGCTTGTCTCGACCAACCAACCGCCCCTGCCCTGGTGGAGGAACGCAGCATGACCAGCCTTTCCAATTCCAATTCGCCGCTCGCCCGCCGCGAGGCGCTGGAGAGCCGGCTCGAGCAGCTCACCCGCATGATCGAGATCCGTTCGGTCGAGGAGCGCATCCAGAAACTGTTCGGGGAAGGCCACATCCGCGGCTCGACGCATCTGGCCAACGGCCAGGAGGCGGTGTCGGTCGGCATCGCCCGTTCGATCGATCCGGATGACATCGTCACCTGCACCTATCGCGGCCACGGCCACGCGCTGGCGCTCGGCGTCACCACCGTCGGCGTGCTGGGCGAAATCTGCGGCCGCACCGTGGGCTGCGCCGGCGGGCTCGGCGGCTCGATGCATCTGGTCGAGCCCGCCGTCGGCCTGCTGCCGACAGCCGCCATCATCGGCGCCGGCCTGCCCATCGCCTGCGGCGCCGGCCTTGCCGCGCGCACGCGTGGCAAGGACCGCATCGCGGTGTCGATCTTCGGCGACGGTTCGAGCAACATCGGCGCCTTCCATGAGGCGCTAAATTTCGCCGCCATCCTCAAGCTGCCGGTGGTTTTCGTCTGCGAGAACAATCTCTACGGCGAATATTCCCGGATCGATCTGACGACGGCGGTCGAGGACATCGCGTTGCGGGCCACGAGCTACAACATGCCGGGCGTGATGGTCGACGGTCAGGATGTCGACGCCGTGGCGGCCGCCATGGAAACCGCCGTCGCCCGTGCCCGCCGCGGCGAAGGTCCGTCGCTGCTCGAAATGAAGACCTATCGCTATTCCGGCCATTCCCGCTCCGATCCGGCAACCTATCGCCGGCCGGGCGAGCTCGACCAATGGCTCAAGCGCGATCCGATCGACATCCTCGCAAGGAAGCTGGTCGAGGAAAAGCTGCTGGCTGCCGATGGCCTCGAGCCCCTCAAGGCGGAGGTGCGGGATGCGGTCGAACGGGCGGCACAGGAGGTGCTGGCGTCCCCGCATCCCGATCTCGGCGAGATCATGTCGCATGTCAGCGCCGCCTCGGCCGATGGCGACCGGAGGTTTGCCTTCTGGCAATGATGACGGAGGGCATCCTTTCCGGCATGAGCATCGTCGAGGGGTCGGCCTTCGTGGCTGCGCCCCTCGGCGGCATGACGCTGGCGCAACTGGGCGCCGACGTCATTCGCTTCGATCCCATCGGCGGTGGTCCCGACCGCAACCGCTGGCCGCTGACGGAAGACGGAAGGAGCCTGTTCTGGGCCGGGCTCAACAAGGGCAAGCGCTCGATCCAGGTCGACGTGAAATCGTCCGAAGGACAGGAGATCGTCGCCCGGCTCATTGCAAGGCCAGGCGCCGACCGTGGCTTCTTCCTCACCAACCTGCCGCAATACGGACTGCTTTCCTACGAAGCGCTGAAAAGCCGCCGCGCCGATTTGGTCATGGTGCAGCTTACCGGCAACGCGGACGGCACCAGCGAGGTCGATTACACGGTCAACGTCGCCACCGGCTTCCCCGAGATCACCGGCCCGCGCAGCGCCCCCGAACCGGTCAACAGCGTGCTGCCAGCCTGGGATATCGCAATGGGCGAGATGGCGGCCATCGGCCTGCTTGCCGCCGACCGGCACCGTAGCCGCACCGGCAAGGGCTCGCTGGTGAAGCTCGCGCTTTCCGACGTCGCCTTTGCCACGGTCGCCCATCTCGGCCGGCTGGCGCAGGCGGAGACGGGCGGCACCGCCGAGAAGGAAGGCAACTATCTCTATGGCGCTTTCGGCAAGGATTTTACGACCGCCGACGGCCGCCGGGTGATGGTCGTGGCGCTGACGCAGCGCCAATGGCGCGCGCTGCAGAAGGCGACGGGATTGGATCCGCAAACGATCTCGGACGCGACTGGCGCGGATCTCGACGGCGAGGGCGGCCGCTTCGCCGCCCGCGAGGCGATCGCCAAGGCGCTGGCACCCTGGATCGGCGCCCGCGGCCTCGACGAGGTGTGCCGCCTCTTCGCCGCCGCAGGCGTCTCATGGGGACCATACCAGACCTTCCGGCAGCTTCTCGACGAGGACCCACGCGCCTCCATTGCCAATCCAATGTTCCAGCGCATCGACCATCCGGGCATCGGCACGTTGATGACGCCGGCCTCGCCGCTGGATTTTTCGTCGGCGCCCCGGCTCGCTGCACGACCCACGCCGCGGCTTGGCGAGCATACCGACGAAATCCTCGGCGAAATCGGCTATGGCGGAAGCGAGATCGGCGCGTTGCATGACCGCGGGATCGTGGCGGGAGCTTAGACCAGCCTACCCTAGCGCCCGCAGATACCGTATCGGCCTTCCCCTCGTGAGGCTTCCCGCCGCCGCCGCGATCGAATTCGCATCGATGCCGAAATGCCGGTAGAGGTCGTCGATAGTGCCCGACTGGCCGAAATGCTCGACGCCGAGACTGCGGGTGCGATGGCCGCAGACCGAGCCCAGCCAGCCCAATCCGGCCGGGTGTCCATCCGCAACCGTGACTATGGCGCAATGTGGCGGCAAGGCCTCGAACAGCCGCTCGACATGGCTCCTGGCATGCACCAGCCCCCGCTCGCGCGCCCTGCTCGCCGCCGTCCAGCCGGCGTTCAACCGATCGGCCGAGGTGACCGCGAGCAGGCCGATGTCGCGCCGATCCTCGGCCGTCATCCCCACCGCCTCGATCGCCTCGGGCGCGACCGCGCCGGTATAGGCGACGACCACCTCGCAATTCGGCCCCGGCGGCCGCAGCCAATAGGCCCCATCGATGACCTGCTGCTCGAGCCCCGGCGTCATGGTGCGGGCGATCTGCTCGACCGGGCGGGTCGATAGCCGCAGATACACCGAGCCGCCGGTTTCCTCGCGCAGCCAGGTGCGCTCCGATTGCACCGACTCGCCGTCGCGCTGCATGTAGTCGAAGGCGAAGCGCATGATCACCGCCAGCTCGTCGACGAAGGCCGGCTCATAGGCCGCCAGCCCGTCCTGCGCCATGCCGATCAACTGGGTCGCGATCGATTGATGCGCGCCTCCCTCCGGCGCCAGCGTGATGCCGGAAGGCGTCGCGGCCAGCAGGAAGCGGGCATCCTGGTAGCAGGCATAGTTCAGCGCATCGAGCCCGCGCTGGATGAACGGATCGTAGAGCGTGCCGACCGGCAGGAGACGCCGGCCGAACAGCGAATGCGACAGGCCGAGCGCCGAGAGCAGGATGAAGAGGTTGTTCTCGGCGATGCCAAGCTCGACGTGTTGGCCGCTCGCGCCGAATTCCCATTTCTGCGCCGAAGCGATGCGCTCGCTGCGGAAGGTGTCGGCAAGGGATTCCTTTGCGAACAGACCGCGGCGATTGACCCAACCGCCGAGATTGGTCGAAACGGTGACGTCGGGCGATGTCGTGACGATCGCGTCGGCCAGCGGACCGCCCAGGCGCGCCACTTCGTCGAGGATGCGGCCGAAGCCGGCCTGCGTCGACATCGTGCCCTTGGTCTCGACCGCCAGCCGCTCGGGTACGGGCACGCGCTGCGCGTGGTGGCGCCGCGGACCGCTTGCGTTGAAGGGCACCGCGGCAAGGAAGCGCTTCAGATCCGGCGTCTTGATGCCCATGCCCTCGAACGGCTCCCACTCGCGGCCCTCGGCGATCCCCATCAGGGCGCGCAGCGCCGCCATCTGGTCGCGGGTCATCAGGCCGGAATGGTTGTCCTTGTGACCGGCGAGCGGCAGGCCGAACCCCTTGATCGTATAGGCGATGAAACAGGTCGGCCGATCGTGCCGGCGCGCCGCTTCGAACGCGTCCAGCAGGGAGGGCAGGTCATGGCCGCCGAGATTGGTCATCAGCGCCGCCAGCTCGTCGTCCGAGCGCCGCGCCAAAAGCGGCCCGACCGCGTCGCCGAGATCGGCCTCCAGCCGCCTGCGCCAAGCCGCTCCACCCTGGAAGGTCAGCGCCGAATAGAGCTGGTTGGGGCAGGCGTCGATCCAGGCCCGCAGCGCCTCGCCGCCGTGCTCGGCGAAGGCCGCCTGCTGCAGCGACCCGTGTTTCAGGATCACCACATCCCAGCCGAAATTTCGGAAAATGCTTTCGAACCGCTCCCAGAGGCCCTCGCGGACAACCGCGTCCAGGCTCTGGCGGTTGTAATCGACGACCCACCAGCAATTCCGCAGGCCATGTTTCCAGCCTTCGAGAAGCGCCTCGAAAATGTTGCCCTCGTCCATCTCGGCATCGCCGACAAGCGCGATCATCCTCCCTTCGACGAGGTTCTCGTCACGCGCCTTGAGGTAGTCCTGCACCAGGGAGGCGAACAACGTCTGGGCCACTCCCAATCCCACCGAGCCGGTGGAGAAATCGACATCGTCACCGTCCTTGGTGCGCGACGGATAGCTCTGGGCGCCGCCGAGCGCCCGGAAGTTCCGGAGGCTCTCCAGGCTCTGGTTGCCGAGCAGGTACTGGATGGCATGGAAGACGGGCGAGGCATGCGGCTTGACGGCCACGCGATCCTGTGGCCGCAGCGCCGAGAAATAGAGCGCCGTCATGATGGTTGCGACTGAGGCCGACGAGGCCTGGTGCCCGCCGACCTTCAACCCGTCGGCATTGTCGCGCAGATGATTGGCATTGTGGATCATCCAGGCGGCAAGCCAGAGGATCTTTCTTTCCAGCGCTGCCAGTATCGTCAGTTCGGCTTGGTTCATGGAAGCCCTCCGGTCGCCCAATCTATTTCAGCTCACTTGACGGACGCAGCTAAACTTGCATACGGAAACGATATTATTTGGGTGATATCGATAGGCATCGATCGAAAATTGGTGGATTATGCCAAAAATGGAACTGGACCCTATCGACCGGCGCATCATCGCCGCGCTGCAGTCCGATGGGCGCATGACGGCCCAGGAGCTTGCCGACCGCGTCGGCCTGTCTTCCTCCCCCTGCGCGCGGCGCGTCCGGCTGCTGGAGGAGCGCGGCGTCATCACGGGGTACACCGCGGTCATCGACCAGGATCTGGTTGACCTGCCGATTTCGGTCTTCGCTTCGATCAAGCTGGAACGCCAGCGAGAGGAGGAACTGGAGCGCTTCAACACCGCCATTTCCCGCTGGCCGGAGGTCGTCGACTGCTATCTGATGACCGGGCAGCGCGATTACCTGCTGCGCATCGTGGTGCGCGACCTGCATGCCTATGATCGCTTCCTGAAGGAGAAGCTGACCCGTCTCGACGGGGTGGCGTCGATCGAATCGAGCTTCGCGCTGTCGCAGATCAAGAGGTCGAACCAGTTGCCGATATGAGCCGGGACCCGGCGCCGGAATGACCGGAATGGCGCTGGAAGCCGCCCGCCCGGCGGCGCCTCATACCGGCATCAGCGCATCATCTGCCTGAAGCGCTCATCGCGCACGTCGAGCACCACCTCTTCAAGCAGCCGCGCGTCCGGGCCGCAAAGCCAGGCCATCACCGTGGCCGGCACGCGCACCGGCACGAGGTCGGCCTGGGCGATCCGGCTCACCGGATTGAGGCCGGACTGGCGGATGGCGGCCTGCATGGCCGTGTCGGTCGGCGGCACACCGAGAAAGAAACTCTTGATCCCGCCTCCGGATAGTTCCAGGTCGAACATCCGCGTCAGCATCAGGGCGGCCGCCTTGGACGTGCAATAGGCTGTCCAGCCCTCCATCGGCGTCGTCGCGGCCCCGGTCCCCGCATTGATGATCACCCCTTTGCTTTCCCTGAGCAGAGGCGCGGCCGCCACCGTCATGCGGTGGACGCCGGCGACATTGACGGCGAAGGACGGGAGGAGATCGTCGCTCGAAAGCGTCGCGAGCCGGCCGATCGGATCGATGACGCCGGCATTGTTGATAAGCACGTCGAGCCGGCCGGCCTTGTCCGCGATCGTGCGGATGGCGGCGTCGGTCTCCCGCTGCGAGGTGACGTCGAGGTCCACCAGCTCCGTCTCCGGCGGCAGGGTTTCGCTGCCGCGCCGGCCAAGCTGATGGATGCCGGCAAATACCTTTGCCCCATGCTCCACGAGAACACGCAGCAGCTCCGCGCCGATGCCTCTGCCGGCCCCCGTTACAAGGACGATCTTGCCCGACAGATCGGGAACCGGAACCGGCGAGAGATTGAACACGGTGCTTGACTCCTCCCCGTTCAGCGTAGTTAATTGGCCTGACCAATTCGGAGTAGCGCAGGGAGAGAATCCTGTCAAAGGATTTGCGCTGGAGGAGGAGCATGGCGATGGGTAGCGCCCCGGCCGCCGAGCCAGCGGCAATCGGATATTGCGGCTCCCACGGGCCCGGACCGTCGACGTCCGGCTCGAAGCTCCCGATCATGTCGCCGACAGGGTTTGCGTGATGGTGAACGAAGCCAGGTACGGCGTGAAGCGCCCATCGATCGCGGATATCTGCGCCGGCGGATTTTCGACGCCCTGGGATGCGCCGATGATCCCGCCCTTCCCATTCCGCTTCCGCAACGCCGAGATCCTGACGCTCTACTGGCGCACCGATCCCGATGCGATGGCTTTCCTGCTGCCGCCGCCGCTGGAGCCTATTGGCGATATCGCCTGCGTCCACATCTACCGGATGAACGATACCGACTGGATCGGGCCCTATTGCGAGGCGAACGTCATGTTCGGCGCCAGGCTGCCCGGCAAGGCGGAGGGCGGCTACTCTCCCTACCTGGTGCTTTCGACGGATATAGGGGTCGCGCATGGGCGTGAATTGCACGGCCAGCCGAAGAAGTTCGGTCAACCCTCCGTGGACTTCCGCGGCGACCTGATCGTGGGCCGCGTCGAGCGCAACGGCATCGACGTCATCACGGGGACGCTGCCATACAAGCAGAAGCCCGCCGCGCCGGGCGACCTCAAGCCCTATTTCGATTTCGCGACCAACCTTAACCTCAAGGCGATCGACCACATCGACGGCCGTCCCGCCATCCGGCAACTGACGTCGCGGCGCCTTGCCGAGGTGACGATCCACGAGGTCTGGCGCGGACCAGGCACGGTCGAGCTGCGGGCCAACGCCCAGTTGCCGGTCGTCCGCCTGCCGGTTCTCGAGCCCTTGGAAGGCTTCTATTGGCGCGCCGACTTCACGCTCGTCGCCGGCGACATCATCCACGACTATCTGGATGGCAGCGCATGACACGCAAGGTGGTGATCACCGATTACACGTTTCCCGAGGTGTCGCGGGAAGAACAGGCCGCGCGCGCGGCGGGGGCCGCCTTCGAGGCGCTTCAGTGCAGCACAGCGCAGGACGTTGTCGCGGCGGTTGCCGGCGCCGACGTCGTGGCCGTGCAGTTCGCCCCTTTCACGGCGGCGGCGGCACGCGCCGTGGCGCCGGGCGCCACGATCATCCGCTATGGCGTCGGCTACGACAATATCGATCTGGCCGCGGCGCGCACCGCCGGACTCAAGGTCGGTTACGTTCCCGATTATTGCGCGGATGAGGTTGCCGACCATACCGCCGCAGCCGCGCTGGCGCTGCTGCGCAAGCTCGTGCCGCTGGACCGCTCCGTGCGGGCCGGCGAGTGGGCGGCGGTGCGCCATGCCCGCCCGATGAAGCCGTTCGACGAGACGGTCTTCGGCTTTTTCGGCATGGGGCAGATCGGCCGGGCGGTGCACGCCAGGCTCAGGGGTCTTGGCTTCCGCTTCATCGTAGCGGATCCCGCCATGTCGTCCTCGGACGCGGCCGCGCTCGATGTGGAGCGGGTGGACTCCGACACACTTCTGAGGCGCGCCGACATCGTTTCGCTGCATGCGCCCTCGACGCCTGAAACCGTGGGATTCCTGAATGCGGACCGGCTGGCGCGCATGCAACCGCATGCGATGATCGTCAACAGCGCCCGGGGGCAATTGATCGTCGAAGCCGACCTGGCGGCGGCGCTCAAGGAAGGCAGGCTCGCCGGCGCGGCGCTGGATGTCTTCGCGGTCGAGCCGCTGCCCCTCGATTCACCCCTGCGCGATGCACCGAACCTTCTGCTGACGCCGCATGCCGCGTGGTACTCGGACGGGGCGATCGGCCGTCTGCAGAAGCTTGTGGCGCAGGACATATCTCGGGCCTTGAACGGTGAGCCGCCCCGCAAGCCCGTCCGGACCGACTAGGGGCGAGAGCGGCAACGGCATTCGCTTCGAACCGACCGCGGATGACGACGAACGGGTTCGAGGCCGAGAGGAGCAATGAGGACGGGATCGCGCATGCGATCCCGGAATCGAAGCCTGGCGCGAACAGCGCCGAAACCGCAAACTGGGAGGATTTGACAATGAAATGGAAGATGCTTGCGACGCTGGCGGCAGCGACAATGCTTGCGACCGCCTGGATGGCTCATGCCGGGCCAAAGGTGCTGGAACCCGGCAAGGAGGCGAACCTCGTGCTTCTGCCCAAATTCCTTGGAATCCTGGTTTTCGACCAGGCCCATGACGGAGCGGAGGAAGCGCACAAGGAACTGAAGAATTCCGGCAAGCTGCTCTTCGAGGGCCCGACGCCGGAAAACTCCGTCGCCGGCCAGATCGAAATGGTGACGACGGCCGCCACGCAGAAGCAAGGCGCCGTCATGATCTCCAACAATGCCGGCGACCAGATCGTGCCGTCCGCCAAGGCGGCGCAGGCCGCGGGCACCAAGGTCGTGACGTGGGACAGCCCTATTCCGTCGGGAACGGCCGAGGACGTGTTCGTGGCGCAAGTCGACTTCGGTTCGATCGGCAAGGTTATGGCCGACATGGCCCATTCGATTCTCGGCGGCAAGGGCAAGATGGCCATCCTGTCCGCTTCTCCGGACGCAGCGAACCAGAACGCCTGGATCGCCAGCCTCAAGGAGGTCATGTCCAAGGACGAGAAGTACAAGGACATCCAGATCGTCGACACCGTCTACGGCGACGACCAGTCCGAGGTCAGCTACAATCGGGCGCTGGCGCTGGTCGACAAATATCCGGATCTCGGCCTGATCATGTCGCCCACCACCGTCGGCATCCAGGCGACCGCCAAAGCGATGCAGGACGAGAACCTGTGCGACAAAGTGAAGGTCTCGGGTCTCGGCCTGCCTTCCGAGATGGTTTCCTACACCATGAAGGGCTGCGCGCCGCAGTTCGCACTCTGGGATTTCCGCGACCTCGGTTACCTCACCTACTACACCGCCTACGGCCTCGCCACCGGCCAGCTCAAGGGCGAGATCGGCGAGAGCTTCAAGGCCGGCCGCATGGGCGACTACACGATCGAGGCGGATCCGGGCCGCAACGGCGCCAAGCGCATTCTGATGGGACCGTTCACCATCTACACCAAGGACAACGTGGAAGCAGCCGCGAAGTAGCGCATCTTCATGGCGGGTGGCATTTCGGCGCCGCCCGCCGTCAACGGCAAGGAGTTTGATCATGACGGCCCCGGTGCTCGCGCTGCGCTCGGTCTCGAAGCGTTTCGGCATGACGCTGGCGCTGGATGACATGACCATGGAACTCCATGCCGGCGAGGTTCACGCCATCGTCGGCGAGAATGGCGCCGGCAAGTCGACGATGATCAAGATCATGACCGGCATCCATCAGCCGACGTCGGGCGTGCTGGAGATCGGTGGTCGGCCGGCCTTGGTCAACGGCCCCCAGGCCGCGCGTGCGGCCGGCCTTGCCGCCATGTACCAGGAGCCGATGGTTTTTCCCGACCTCGACGTGGCCGAGAACATCTTCATCAGCTCAACCCGCGAGGGCTGGCTGCAGAACCGCGGCAAGCTGCGCCGCAAGGCGCGCGAACTCATAGAGCGCATCGGGATGCATGTCGACGTCGACCGCGTCGCCAGCGGGCTGACGCTGGCCGAACAGCAGGCCGTCGAAATAGCGCGGTCGCTCAGCCAGGATGTGCGTGTGCTGATCATGGACGAGCCGACGGCATCGCTTTCGGCGCATGAGGCGGCCCAGCTCCGGGCCGTCGCCGCCAATCTCGCGCGCCAGGGCGTCGCCGTGGTCTATATCTCGCACCGCCTGGAAGAGGTCTTCGAGATCGCCCACAGGGTGACCGTCATTCGCGACGGCAGGCACATCTCGACCCGGCCGATCGCCGAGGTGACGTCGCAATCGATGATTGCCGAAATGGTCGGCCGCGACGTCAGCAACTATTTTGAAAAGGCTCCGTCGCACGCCACCTCCGAGGTCGTGCTTTCGGTCCGGGATTTCGGCCGTGAAGGCGTTTTCGAAGACATCAGCTTCGATCTGCGTCGCGGCGAGATCATGTGCATGGCCGGGCTCATCGGCGCGCGCCGCACGGATGTCGGACTGGCCATCTTCGGCATCGCGCCGGCAACCTCTGGCACCATGACCTACAAGGGGGCGCCCATAAGCGTGACCAAGGCAGCGCAGGCCATCGATCTGGGGATCGCCTACGTTTCGGAAGACCGCCGCAAGCTTGGACTGGCGATGTCGATGTCGATCCGCTCGAACATCTCGCTCGCCACGCTCGCCCAGTATCTTTCCCCGGCCGGCATGCTCGACCGCAAGCGCGAACGCGAGACCGCCGAAGCCTACCGCAAGCGGCTGAACATCCGCACGCCGGACGTCGAACTGGCCGTGGGGCTGCTGTCAGGCGGCAACCAGCAGAAGGTCATGCTTGCAAAATGGCTGAACCTGAGGCCCGACCTCCTGATCTTCGACGAACCGACACGCGGCATCGACGTCGGCGCCAAGGCCGAGGTCCACGATCTGATCCGCGAATTCGTGGCAAAAGGCGGTGCGGCACTGGTGATCTCTTCGGATCTCCCGGAGGTGCTGGCATTGGGCGATCGCATACTGGTCATGCGTGAAGGACGGCAGATGGCGATCGTCGACAACGCCGGTGCCACCCAGCATGGCATCATCGCGCTCGCGACCGGCCAGTCGGGCATGAGGATGGCAGGGTGATGTCGACGCTGCTCAGCCGTATCAGCCCGCAGACCCTGCGCATCGTCGCGCTTCTGACAGTGCTGCTGCTCGTGGTCCTGTTCTTCTCCACCCAGATCGACGGCTATCTGAGCGGCCGCATGTTCAACCGGATCACGAGCTCGGTGGCGATCATGGCGCTGGTCGCCACCGGGCAGACACTGGTCATCCTGACGCGCAACATCGATCTCTCCGTCGGATCGATCGTGGGCTTCGCGGCTTTCGCGGCCGGATTGCTCGTTTCGCGACACCCCGATCTCAACCCGCTGCTGCTGGTGGCCTACTCGGCGCTTGTCGGCACTGCGCTGGGCGCGGTGAACGGCTTTCTCGTCGCCTATGCACGCGTGCCCTCGATCATCGTCACGCTGGCGACGATGGCGATCTTCCGCTCGGCGCTGGTCGAATATTCGGGCGCCCAGTCGATAACCTCGCAAGAGCTGCCGCAATGGCTGGTCGACTTCCCGAACCTGCAGCTCTTCTCGATCGGCAGCTTCGATTTCCGGGCCGGTTTCGCGATGGCGCTCGCGGTCGTGGTTCTGGTCCACATCGCGCTCAACAGGCTGAGGCCGGCGCGCCGCTTCTACGCGGTGGGCTCCAACCCGGAAGCGGCCGAGATGGCCGGCGTCAACGTCGCCGGCACCGTGTTTGCGGCGTTCCTGCTTTGCGGCGCTCTTGCGGGGTTGGCCGGCTTCATGTTCCTTGCCCGCTTCGGCAACATCACCGTGGTCGCCGGCCTCGGCTTTGAACTGAAATCAGTCGCGGCGGCGGTGCTGGGCGGCGTCAATATTTTCGGGGGCTCGGGCACGGTGATCGGCGCATTCATCGGCGCGATCCTCGTCGACCTTATCGAGGCAAGTCTGGTGCGCTGGCATCTCGTCAGCGAATTCTGGCGCGAGGCTGTGCTCGGCGCCCTGATATTGTTGTCCGTCGCCATGGACGCCGTGGTGATGCGGCGCCTCGTCCGGCTTCGGATCGGCAGGGAAGCAGCCAGGAAGAAGACGGACAAGGAGAGCTCAGGCGAGGGTCCGAAACTGCGTGCGGAGACGGCGCCATGAGCATCCGGAACGGGTTCGGTCGTTTCCGCATCCAAGGCTGGGAGCTTTTCCTGCTCACCGCTCTCGTCGTCATCATGGCGACCAACAGCGCGCTGTCGCCCGACTACCTGCGCGTTTCGAACCAGATCAATCTGCTGCAGCTTTCCATCGAGAAGGTCATCGTGGCCCTCGTCATGACCTTCGTCATCATCAACGGCGAAATCGATCTCTCGGTCGGCTCGATGATGGGCCTCGCAGCCTGCAGTTTCGGCTGGCTGTTCCAAAGCGGCGTCCCGGCCTCGCTCGCGATCGTCATTGTGCTGTTCATCGGGGTGGCCGGGGGAGCGTTCAACGCGCTTTTCGTGACCCGGTTCGGCCTGCCTTCGCTGGTCGTGACGCTTGCGACGCTGATCGGTTATCGGGGACTGGCGCGCGTCCTGGTGGAGGATCGCGGCATCTCCGGCTTCCCGGAATGGTTCAACGCGCTGGGGCAGCAAGGCCTCGTAGGGCCGGTTCCCTTCGCGCTGATCGCTTTCGCGATCCTCTTTGCAATCAGTTGGGTCATCCTCCATCGGACCGGATTCGGCCGCAAGACCTACGTGATCGGCACCAATCGCAGCGTGGCGGACTTCGCGGGCATTGACACGGCTCGGCACAAGGCGATGCTGTTCATCGCATCCGGCACGATTTCCGCCTTTGCCGGCCTGCTTTACACGGCTCGCGTCGGCGCGGTGCGCGGTGACATCGCCTTCGGTTTCGAACTCGACATCATCACCATCGTGCTTCTGGGCGGGGTGAGCATCTTCGGCGGGGCGGGCACGCTGGTTGGAACGCTGCTTTCCATCCTCATCGTCCTCAACCTGCGCAACGGCATGGCTCTGATGAACATTACCGGTCATATCCAGACTGGCGTCATCGGCGTCCTGCTGATCGCCTCGGTCCTGGCACCGCGCATCGACATCGCACGGCTGTTTGGCCGGCGCGCACCTCTGAAGGAGGACGTCTCGTGAACCGGACAGCCGCCGCGGACGAATTCGACAAGCCCATCGTTCGTGAATCGATAGCGGAAATGGTGGCTCGCCGGGTGCTCGACATGGTCAAGGCCGGCGTTCTCAAGCCCGGCGACCAACTGCCCCCGGAGCGCGACCTGGCGCAGTCGCTGAACGTATCGCGCCCCAGTGTCCGCGAAGCAATGCGGGGATTGTCGATCCTCGGCGTCGTGCGCACCCGCCAAGGCGGCGGCGCCTACATCAGCGAGCTTGATGCGGATGCCCTTCTGGGACCGATCCAGTTCTTCCTGTCGCTGGAGGAGATGAACATCCGCGAGCTTTACGACGCCCGCAGCCTGGTCGAAAGCGCCGTTGCGAGCCGAGCGGCGGAGCAGCTGACCGACGACGAATTGCGCCAGCTCGAAACCATCCTCGACGAGCAGGCCGGCGTGCTCCACGACGCGCTGGCGTTCCGCATGTCGGACTACAGGTTCCACGAGCTTTTGTGGACGGGCGCCCGCAACGCCTTCCTCAGGCGCATCGGCCAGAGCCTCAACGTCATCGGACTGGAGTTCCGCAAGCGTGCTTCGGAGACCGAGGGAGTGCTGCAGCAGAGCTTTCGGGATCACAAGAGGCTCCTCGACGCGCTGAAGGCCCGCGATCCCGAGGCGGCGGCAACGGCCGCTGCGCGCCACATGCGCAACGTCTACAAATCGACAATCGGCCAGGGCAGCAAAGGCGGATACGAGCCATGACGACGAGGATCGGTGTGGTCGGTATCGGCTGGTGGGCGACCACCAACCACATACCGACCGTCCAGTCATGCCCCGATGCGGAGGTGGCCGCGATCTGCGACCTCAACGCGGATCGGCTGCGGGTGGTCGGCGAGAAATTCTCGATTGCGGGCCGCTATACGAATCTCGGTGAAATGCTCGCCAGGGAAGCACTCGATGGCGTCGTGGTTTCGACGCCGCACGTCGCCCATGCCGGCCCGGCGATTGCCGCGCTCGAGGCAGGCTGCCACGTGCTGGTGGAGAAGCCGATGGCGACCACGGCCGCTGACGGTCGCGCTATCGCGGCTGCGGCGAAAAAGTCCGGGCGCGAGGTGCTCGTGCCTTGCAGCCTCAACTTCACCGACTTTTCCGCCAAGGCCGCGAGCATGGTGCGCGCCGGACGCATCGGCACGGTCCGTCACGCAGTCTGCCAGATGGGATCGGCGCTGGACGATCTGTTTGCCGGCGAGCCGATGCTGGAAACCGCGGATCACCTCTTCCGTCCGCCAGCTTCGACCTGGGCCGATCCCGCCAAGGCAGGCGGCTATGGATGGGGACAGATGTCGCATTCGCTCGCGTGGCTGTGCTACGTCGCAGATATTCGTTTCGAAAGCATCTTCTGCATGGACGGCAAGTCCAAGACGGGGGTCGATCTCTACGATGCTGCAGTGGGGCGCGCGATCAATGGCGCGACCGTGTCGCTATCGGGATCGGCGACCGTGCCGAAGCACGTCGGCATGCATGTCGACGTGCGCATCTACGGCACCGAGGGGTGTCTGTTCTTCGACACCGAACGTGCGCGGCTCGAGTTGCGGCGGCTCGACGGCGGCGACGAGACCGTCGCGCTGACGCAGGAGCAAACCACCTATGACGGCGCGCTTCCGGTCCGCAAGTTCGTCGCGCTGTGCTCGGGTCGGCCTATCGTCAACGGCGCCGACGGCGAGAATGGCGCCCGCGTCGCCGAGGCGCTCGATGCCCTCTATCGTTCGGCCCGCAGCGGCCGGCTGGAGCAGACAGGAGGCTGAACGTGGGATGTCCCGATCGCCTGGAGCAATCCCAGGAAAAGTGTGAGCGGTTGGGCTCGGCGACTTCGCCGTAGCCTGCCGTTCGGAATTGCGTAAAAACAAAGAGATAGGGCGTTTGACCGTTGCGGTGAAACGGTGAACGCACTGGCCTCGCCGCCCCGAGACACCGGAACCTCGCCAGGTGCTGAACCGCTTCATGCAAGGGAGTAGATCGGATGACAGGATATGCGTGGGTGCTCGAAGTCCGGCCCGGCTACGAGGAAGAATACAAGAGGCGTCATGACGAGATCTGGCCCGAAATGCTGACGGCGCTGCGGGTGGCTGGCATCCGCAACTACAGCATCTTCCGCCACGGCTTGACCTTGTTCGGCTATTTCGAGACCGACGATCTGGAAGCAACCAAGGCCAGGCTTGCCAGGGATCCCGACAACGCCAGGTGGGGCGAATGGATGGGACCCATCATGCGTATCGAGATCGATCCGGCGACTGAGTTTCCCTATCTTCTGCCCAAGCAGTTCCATATGGATTGAGCGACCGCCTGCGGCAGGTGCGGCAGACGCCATCTGCAGCCTCATCGAAAAGATCGAGAGACGAATGGCGGGTTACAAAAAACAACACCTCCGGAGCTGGCTCTCTGGTGTTGTTTGTGAATGGTTTTGGGGGGAGGATTTGGCTTGTTTTTCGGGGGCGTGGGCTTCGCCTGGCTGCGGGCGGCTGATGGCAGCTCCAATTGGCTGACCCCTGGAGCCAGATACGAAGACGCCCGCGCGAGGCGGGCGTTTTTTGTTTGGTTGCGGGGACCCGCAACCCCTTTTGTCATAACATCGTCGGACGCTTGATTTTGGTCGGGTTTGGCGAGTTCGAGGATGCCGAACAGCTCGCCGCGTAGCTCGGCATGCACCTCGCCGCGCTTGTCGCCGGGCATGAGCACGATCTCTCCTATCAACGAGCGCAGCGCCTCGGCGGCTCGGCGTCCGTCCTCGCGGTCGGCAAGCGCTTGCGTCAACTGCTCGACCCGCTTCTTATAAAGAGTGGCGATGTTGGGATGCAGGTCGGGCACGTCAGTGGGCGCCATTGCCAGGCGCGCGGTGATCTCCGCCTTCTGCCTCTCCAGGTCTTCCATTCTCGCTTTCATCGAAGGTTGGTACAGGCCATCCTCAATCGCGGCCATGATGCCGGCGATGGCTCGCTCGATCTTGTCGAGTGCTTTGCGGTCCTGTTCGCCTTGCGCGCGACGCTCCTGATTCAAGCGGTTGGTCTCCTGGGCATAGGCTCGGATCGCCTCGGCCACGGCATCAGCCGAGACGAGCCTTTCCTTCAGGCCCGCGAGGACGCGCTGCTCGATCTTCTCGCGGGTGATGGTGCGGGCGTTGTCGCAGATGCCCCGGCGCTGGTGGTTGAGGCAGGCAAACCGATCGCGCGTGAACAAGCCGTAGCGCCCGCCACAGGAGCCGCAGGTGAGCAGGCCGGAAAGGAGAGAAACCGGACGCTTCATGGTGTGCAGCATCCTTGCCCGGGCCTTGCGCGTGGCGACGGCAACCGCCTCGAACTGGCTGGCGATGGATTTCTGTCTCTCCTTCACGGCTTGCCACAATTCGTCCTCGACGATCCTGAGGTGCGGCACCTCGATGCGAATCCATTTGGCTGGTGGATTGGCGCGCGACACGCGCTTGCCGGTGGCGGGATCCTTGACAAAATGCAGGCGGTTCCAAACCAGCACACCGGTATAGAGTTCGTTGTTGATGATCCCGGTGCCCCGGATGACATGCCCGCGCACGCTGGTATCGCCCCAGTGTCGGCCAAGCGGACCAGGAACACCCTCCTTGTTGAGGTCGACGGCGATCGCCTTCGGGCTCTTGCCGGCAGCAAATTCGCGGAAGATGCGGCGCACGATGGTCGCTTCCTCCGGTACGATCTCGCGATCGCCCCGGACGGGCTCGCCTGCGGCGTCCAGTTTCTTCACCACTCGGTAGCCATAGCAAAGCCCGCCCCCGGCCTTGCCCTTCTCCACCCTCCCCCGCAGGCCGCGATGGGTCTTGAGGGCAAGGTCCTTGAGGAACAGAGCGTTCATCGTGCCCTTGAGGCCGACATGTAGTTCGCTGATCTCGCCCTCGGCCAGAGTGACGATGGCAACGCCAGCGAATTTGAGATGCTTGAAGAGGGTGGCGACGTCTGCCTGGTCGCGGCTGATGCGATCGAGCGCCTCGGCCAGCACCACCTCGAAGCGGCCGCGCTGGGCATCGCGTACCAAATGCTGGATGCCCGGCCGCAGCACTGTGCTGGCACCGGAGATCGCCGCATCCTCATAGGTTCCCGCCACGCCCCAGCCCTCGCGCGCCGCGTGCTCACGGCACAGCTTTAACTGGTCCTCGATAGAGGCGTCCCGCTGGCTATCGGAAGAATACCGGGCATAGAGCGCGACACGGGTCATGGCGGCGGATCCTCTCTCCTGTTCTGAGCGGGTTTGCCATCCGGCTCCCTGCCCTCTCCCTTTCGGCCGCCCGGACGATTGTCGTTGGCCGCCGACCCTGCCTCGAATGCCTCCCGCGCCAGCCCCCGGCCGATCAGCCGGGCGATATCCAGCACCACCCGATCGAGCCTGGCCGCCGACGTGAGTTCGGGGCAACGCTTCGGGCTGCCGAGGTCGCCGTTGTCGTTCGCCGGAACCAAAGCCTGTGGGCCGGTCCTGGTTTCCTCTGCCATTGCGGTCGCTCTCCCAATGGTGGATCGACCCACCATCAGAGGCCCCCGGATGACGAAGAAAAGAACGAAGTTCATGGCGTAGGGCCGCAGCGTGCAATGACTTGCGCCCTGCGGTTTCGTCTTAGTCGTCAAGGTCGGGCTGCAGGCGATAAGTGGTGAGGGAACGGGTTACAAGACCGCTACGTCGCCACGGTGCTCCGCCGCGCCTTCCTCTTCCAGCGCCTCGACCAGCTTGACTGCGGACTCCCAATGTTTGGCAACATCGCTCCGCGTCGTTTCCCGGCTCCGGCGACCAGCCGGCAAGTCTCCCGCGATCGCCTTTAAGTCACGCAGTACGGATGCGATATGCGGCCACGGAAAGTCGGTAGGGTCACCAATATCCCGATCGGCGCCGACGATCATTTCTAACTTAGCCACAATGCCGGCAAGGGAGGAGGCAGCGTGCTCCGGGATTGCGTCCTGAAGTCTGAGGGCCTCGGTCATGGCGAAGACTTCAGCTTCACAAGCTACTGCATGCCTTAAGTCGACATCAAATTGATCAACTGCCATTCGCGCCGGGCGGGATCGACCTGCAGTCAATACCTGGATTCCGGTATTGGCGATCATTCGTGCCTCTAACCGCTGCTGCACCCGACACAGCAGCAGCGAGGTATATCGAGCCTGTAGCCAGTCGACCCATAAGACAAAAGCGGGATCTAGGGAGCTACTGCTACCGGCTGAAATCTCAGAGGTGCCCTTCATTTTCAATCACCGTGTGCTGACGACGGGGTGTCGTTCTATAGCATACTCAATGACGAATAGGAACTATCGTTCCTGGAATGATCGTTCCATTCACGAGTTATCTCTCGGGATGGATCTCAGAGAGAATCTTGCTCTTAATTTGCGCCAAGCCAGAAACAGCCGGCACATGACGCAAGAGGAATTGGCAGAGCGCTCCGGTCTGAGCGCCCGCTACATAGGTGCCATTGAACGCGCTGATGTTTCGGCAAGCGTCACGGTTCTTGGGCGCATCGCCGACGCGCTAGGAATGGAGCCGGAAGCACTCATTCGCAAAGCGAAAAGCAGTCGTTCAGAATAGGTCCGCGCGAAGCCGCTCGCGAGCGCGCCATAAACAGCGCCGTAGCGAGCGAGCGGCGGGTTTGCGCCTGTTCTCCGCCGTTGAAATGAGTTCGGTTGGTTCCCGAAAGCTGATATCGCGCTGGTGGGCCGTGAATACCCACTACGTCGGCCCAATCGCGGCAAGACCGTTTGGCTTATTGCAAACTGTGCTCCCGCACGCCTTTTCAGCCGGCAGGTGGACCCACCGACCGAAATCTCACCCAGGCACCTCGATGCAAGGTTGTAACTGGCGGTTACAACGTGAATGACACTTTTGGGATGACCCTGCCGGCTCTGGCGGCGGCCTCTCAGGAAGGCTGATTTGCTAGCCAGCGCAACCCCGTCAGGCTGGGCAGGAACACGTGTTCGCCACCCCTGACGGCGGTGAATTCTGGAAGGCCGGCGACTCGCTTTCGCACGGGCCGCGCCGGAAATTGGTAGTCGTCGGCTTTATCCCTGCGGCCGACGATAGGATCGGTCCGCGCGCCCTGCGAAACGAAGTCACCGTCGTTAATCCACTGGGCTTGGACAAACTCGAACTGACGGCCGGGATTGGCGTTTATCAGGGCCAGCACGATGCCACGGTCGATGCCGTCGTCCGTCGTGGCGCCGGCGGGCAGCGAAGGCCCATAAGAAAAGCCGCGGCGGAGAACACGGTGAAGGCGGATATCGGTGAGGGATTCCTTCAGGGCATCTCGTGGATTCACACGCCGGATATGACTTCCGACCGGGGTCCTTTTCCCGTCCGGGTCGGCAGCGTGGTACTTGAAATCATTATTGCGTTGCGGGTCTTTGGCCAGTTCCAGATCATCGCGGTCGGGTGTCAGTGCGAGTGGCGCGCCGCTTCGCCATCGCCCCATCATCTTGGCGGCAAGAAATTCCTCGCCTCCGTCCATGCCGCTTCCATTGGCACGCAGAAAACCGCGGAAGTTCGAGACGTCCTGCCAGATTTTCCTGATCGCGATGAACGTCCCGTTTCTCCAGAGCGCTTTCGGCGCTTCGAGGGCTGCGGTTATCCCAAGCTCGTTTTCATAGCCGAGCACGAACTCACCCGGTTTGACGATGTCCTGCCCCGGAAAGGGCGCGCCGCCCTGTCCCTCGATAAACGGCCGACTGATACCGTCGGTAAATCCGAAATGCTCGCGCAATGTTGGAGGCACGCCGACATCCAACTGCTTGATCAATTGCACGCCGGCGATGCCCTGAAGAGCCGATTGGCCGAGCGCTAACTTGGCCTCTTTGAGAACAAGGCTTCCAGCCATGACCAAAAGACCGATGTCGAATCCATTGCCTCCATGCGGGAGATCCCAGTTCTCGGGCGAGCTTTGACCAACGTCCCCCAGATAGCCGGCACGCGCGGCCATGCCCTGGCGAAATTCGGGAGGAAAGGCGTCAAGCACCGCGCTATCCGCGACAAGCTTCGCTAGGCCGGAATGCGTAAAGACCACGTTGATCCATGCATTCTCGGGTGGATCATCCCAGTCTGCAGCAGATGTGACATGCGGCACGAGCCGTTCCAAAAGCATGCGTGCATCGGACGCGTCATGGATGGTGAACATGAGGTATGAGCCGAAATACGGCATGGGACGGTTCCTTAGAACCGTACCTTGAATGTCGGCGAGTTCGAGCAAAGCAGCCATCGCTTCAACCAGCTGCGTCAAGCATGTCGCCGACGGCTTTGGACAGTTTCTCCATCCTTTTGATGTCGCGTACTGTTGAATCTGGCGCGCCGACGTAGAAGAACTCGGCGGGGATAAGCAGGCTTTTGACCCATTCGGCGGCCTTGGGGCTGCTCATGCCTGGATACCCCTCGAGCACCCCCGTGCCGATTGCGTCCAACCACGGCCCCGCTTGCGTGGTGATGTCGACCAGATAGGGTTCGAAGTCGCCATCATATACGAGCGAGAGAATGAAACGCGTATCGTTGTCGAACAACAGAATGCGGAAATCCTGAACCGTTCCGACCCGGCCCTCCCAATAGCCGGCCTCGGCCTGGAACTGCGGCAAGCGCTCGCGGAACAATGCGGCCCCTCCCGGAACGACATTGCCGATCATCGTCAATTCACCGCGCTTCCCGATACGCCTGCCTGGGCCGTCGGGCTGATTGGTAACGGTCTGCGCCATGACCAAACGCTCTTCGACGGGTGCAATATCTGTAGTCATCAGTGGTCTCCTTTGGCTTCGCGTGGAAGTGTAAGTTGTCTTTCGAACAGCTCACGGTCGAAATACTCTCGCTGCTCTACGATCCGGCCGTCTCGCCACTTGCAAATGACAGCAAAGGATACATCGAAGCTCCGCCCATCCGATGGCGCGCTTCCTGTAAGCCGCGCAATGGAGCAGGTCTTTTTGCCGTCCAGGCTCAGAAAGATGTCGACATAGGATTCGCTTACCAGGCAATCCGGGAACATCGCGCAGAAACGCTGCGCTCTCAGCACATGCTCGGCCTTGTCGTGTGGATCGACATCGCCGGACATCCAGGCAATCAGGTCATCGTCCAGAAGAGCTGCATAGTCCGCCCATTGCCGGCGATTCCAAGCGGCGTCTATGGAGCGCATGCTTTCAAGGTTGCGCCTGCCCACGATCAGCCTCCGGTTTGCGCGCCTTTGGCAGCTTGCGCTTGCCAACCGCCACTTCGCTGTGCCGCCGACGCCTCGTAGACGCCTCGCCTGATCTGCAGGATGGGATCGTCGGTGGCTTCGATCCCATCGACGAGCATCGTTGGATCATGGTTCATAAGCAGGTCGCCGATCTCGGCTTCCGTGGTAGGAGTGGTCACTGTCAGGCGCCCGATACGCACACGATCGCGACCGTCTGGCCAAAGCGCAGTCGCATCGTTCAGTGGATCGCCGTCCTGGCCAATCTCTAGCTCGAGTTCGAACTCGGCGGATGCAGACTTGAGCCGCTCGCTCATTTCGTCGAACAGCACATCCACGCTCTCATGAGTGAGGCTTTCGGGATCTTGCCCCTTCACACCGTCGAGCGGAATCCAATGACATCGGACATGGGTCACTTCCCCGCTGGCGTTGATGTAACGGAAAACGTGGACGGCGTGGAACTCGGTGTTACCGAAGCTCACTGGCGCCTGTGCGGCGGCCCGCATTTTAAAGACGTTCATCACATTGGGGTTTGCGGCAAGGAAAGCATCTAATCCCGCCTTGTTGATGCCGCCCCCGGGCTCGCTCGGCTGGGCGGAATTCACCAAGCCCACGAACTGTTCGATCGTATTGGCGAAGAATAGCTTCTGACTGAGCATCACGATATTCGTGACGCGTCCATCAGGAAGGTAGAAACGTGTGGCCATCCCGACCGTGGCATTGAAAAAGGCATGTGGATTGCCGCCGCCTTTGGAGAAGCGCACGGTAATCGGGATTTCCTGCCCTTGCAGATGGATCGCGCGAGTAAAGCGTTTCGCAGCGTCGTAAGCCCTGAACACACCCTTATAGAGCCGTCCGTCGGCGTGGAGTGTCCGATAGCCCGGATAGTGACCAAGCACTCCGTGAATGCGATCGACTATGGTATCGGCGCTGCGGTACTGGCTGTTCTGGCTCACGTCGAGGTTCCCTGTGTTCGATGGAACCATAGAGACGCCAAACCTGCGGCGGGAAGTGAGCGCTGCTTCCGCTAACTGTTAGCGGGTGAGGCGAGGCGGTTAAGAAATACGCATCGCCTCCAGCCGGTCCAGCAACGACTTGTATTCCCTGGCATTCCGCACAAAGTCGAACCGTACGTCGGTCCGCATCCAGACAGTTGCAAGCTCTCGCCGATCCAATGCTGACGTCAGATGTTCGAATACGGATGCTTCGTCCGCGACGGAAGCAGCTAGCGAGGCGTGCGCAAAGTGGCTGGCCTTGTGATTTCCCGACCTCAACAAACTGACCGCGCGATCCGGCCTGCCGAGCCAGGCTTCAATCTCGACGTCCGCAAATACGATCTGCGGGTGACTCGCCAGAACGTGGCTCAACGGCTTGGCGCATTCTCGTGCCCCTTCATCGTTCTTGCCGAAATGGTTGCCAAGCGCCAGATAGAACAAGGCTTCGATCGGAGCATTGCGCAACGCGACCGTCTGGCCTTGGATGCGCATGCTGTCGAAACGCCTCGACTGGAATCGGCTCACGGCTTCCGCAATGTCTTGCTGCTGGGAGAATGGTTCGATCCGTCGCGCCTCGCGAAACATGCGCTCGGCGTCGTCCGCCAAGCCGAGTGCGGCGAGATAGGACCCATATACGCGCGCCGTTCGAGAGCTGTAGCCAAACTGAAGCGCTGCCTCGAAACTTGCTTCGGCGGCCTTGCGGTCGCGTTCAAGCCAAGCTTGGACGGTGGCAAGAGCAGTCAGTGCCTCCGTGGATTGAGGGTCGATTTCCAAGGCGCGCGTCGCGGCGGGTCTAGCCCGGGCAAGGGCGGACTTCGCGTCCAGGATGCCGATCCGGAACATGTCACAATGGCAATCGGCAATTCCCGAGTGTCCGCGTGCGTAGTCGGGCGCGGTCTCGGCAACATCGGTAAAAATCGCCAGGGCCTCGCGCAAGGATTCAGGCACCTGCCTGTCGAGCAATTGGCGGGCGCGGTAAACCTTGGCGTGCGATTGAATCGCGACAGGCCCCGGGCTGATCTCCCGAGCCCGCATCTTGGAACTGTCGAAGCGGAGGCGGCTGACCAAGGTCGTCGCGATACGCTCCGGCAGGACGATTCGATCCTCAGAGGCGCCCTCGAACCGGTCGGACGTGACGACGAATCCCCGTGGATCCGCCACTTCGATCGTAACCCTGATTGCACCCGCCTGATCCCGCACGGTGCCCTGCACCACGGCATTCACCCCCAACTCGGTCGCCAGTTCTGGAATTGACAGCTGCTTGTCCTTAAAGGCAAACGTCACTGACCGCGACTGGATGCTGATGCCGGGTTCAGACCCCAAGGCATACATCAGTTCATCGGTTAGACTGTCGGCAAATTCCATCGTCGAGGGGTCGGGAGAGATGGGCCGCATCGGCATGACTGCCACCAAAGTGCCGGGACCGCGACGAAAAATCGCTTTCGGGCTCTGATCCGAATCGGCCGGCCCGGGTCCCTCGAGGCCATCGTTCCAGCGGAATACAGGCGTGTAGCTTCCGGTCGGAATCGATATGGTCAAGCTGTCAGACTGGCCATAGTTCGAGATATGCTCCAGGAGCTTGCGCCTCAGACGTCTGGCCTCGACCCTTACCGTTGAATCGACCCGAGGATCGTAGGGCGGCTCACGCCGGTACACTGTATTACCAATCACGGCTTCTTTCAGCTCGCGGCCGCGCCCAGCCAATGTCTCCTCGACGACATAGGTAAGCAATGCCACAAGCCGCTCCGATCCAAGGAAAGCGGGACTTTTTTGCAGGACACTTAGCTGTTCTCGGACAACTGAAGCCGAAGGCTCAGTTTTCATTTCCGCCAACCCCCGATTTGCTCCTCAAAGTGCGTCTCCTGTCGCCGATCGTCAATGCGTCCCGGCGCGTCAGAGCAAAGCATCACCGAACGGACTAACGTCGCACAGCTGTTAGACCCGCCCAACTAACATGCGGCTAACTTCCATCAGTGCAGTAACAGTCTACGCTCCCCCAGCAATTGAAGCAGCACGGAACGGAGCATGACGGACCAATCAGAAATCGACCTCGCTGGCAAGGTGGCGGTGATCACCGGCGGCGCCAGTGGAATTGGGCTTGCGCTTGCAGTTGCTGCGGCCCGCAAAGGAATGAAAGTCGCACTAGCCGATCTGAGTGAGGAAAGGCTCAAAGTCGCCAAGGAGACGGTAGAGGCAGCGGGCGCACGGACCATCACTGTGCGAACCGACGTCAGCAAACTTGACGACGTCGTCGCGCTTCGGGACGCTGCGTCGCAGGCGCTCGGCGATCCCTGGCTGGTCGCCAACAATGCCGGCATCACCAAGCTTGCGCTTAGCTGGGATCACAGTGAAGCGGACTGGAAGCGGATGTTCGACATCAATGTCGGCGGTGTCGTCAACGGCCTTCTCGCCTTTCTTCCGGGTCTGCGGGAGCGCAAGTCCGGCCACATCCTCAACACCGCATCGGCCGCCGGACTGATCACCATCCCGGCCGCGTCCGCCTATGTTGCGAGCAAGCATGCCGTGGTCGGCCTGTCGGAGACGCTCTATCGCGAATTGCTGGCGAGCCATTCGGGCGTCGGGGTCTCCGTGCTCTGCCCTGCGCTGGTCAAGACCAACATCATGAAATCGGAGACGACAGGCGCGGCGCCGTCAGCGGATGCAATGAATTCCTCACATGCGATGGAGCCAGGCGATGTCGCCAATCAGGTCTTCGACGCAATAGCCACCCGACAATTCTGGATTTTGACGCATGCGGCCCATATGGAGCCTTATATCCGCTCGCGGACGATCGAGATTGTGAGCCAGCTCAATCCCAGCCGCGCCAGCATCGACCCCGATGTCGCCCGTTCCTCGACCGCGATCACGGGCGTCGATTTCCTCGCGTCGACTTAGACAGCTGGGATATCGATATGGCCAGGGTTCTAAGGATACTTATCGGCCTTGGCTGCCTCGGCGGTCTTGGCGTCCTCTTGTGGTTTGCGACGCTGCCCCCGCCACTCGTCATCCAAGGCGAGGTGTCCGCCGACCGTGTCGATGTGAGTCCGCGTGTATCGGGCCGTGTAGTTCAGTTGAATTTTGATGTCGGCGATATCGTAAAGCGTGGCGACATCCTCACGATGCTCGAAAGTCCGGAACTGCTCGCGGCCATGCACTCGACGGAAGCGGCACTTTCGGTGGCAGAAGCGGATCTCATGCGGGTGAACAGCACTCGTTTCGAGGTGATCGCTGCGCGCAAGGCTGAGGTCAAGGCGGCTTCGGCCGATGTCCTCCTTTATCAGGCGGATCAGGAACGACAGGCAAAGCTCGTCGCGACAGGGGCCTCTCCTCAGGCTCGCGCCGATGAGTCCAACCGCAATCTCGAAGCGGCACTCCGGTCACGTGAGGCCGCGCAGGCAAATCTGGACCTCGCGACGGCCGGGGCCAGCAAGGAGGAGCGTTCGCTTGCCGCGGCAAAGGTCGAGCAGGCCAAGGCTACGCTCAATCAACAGCAGACCGATCTGAAGGAATTGACTGTTTTCGCCCCGATTGACGGACAGGTGACCACTCGCGTCGCGGAAATGGGCGAGAATTTCAGCGCCGGATCGCCGCTCTTCTCGATCATCGACGTCGATCATCCCTGGTTCACGTTCAATATGCGCGAGGACCTGCTCAAGGGCCTCCACGTGGGCGAAACCTTCCAGGTCACGGTCCCCGCGCTCAAGAATGCAGCGATCGACGTCAAGGTCACCGTAATAAACGCCCAAGGCCAGTATGCGACCTGGCGCGCCACGCGGGCCACCGGAGATTTTGACCTCAGGACCTTCGAGGTCAGAGCGAGTCCCGTCTCTGCAGTCGTGGGACTTCGACCCGGAATGAGCGCTATCGCTTCCTGGCCCAGGGCGGAACAATGACATGTCGGCGACAGCTCATTTCAAGCCGAGCTTGCTTCTCGTGTTTGTTCGAGAGGCGGCGCAGTTCAAGAAACAGCCTTTCTTGCCGTTTCTGACAATCCTCCTACCGCTGATCCTGATGGGTGTGCTGGCTTTGGTGTTCAGCCAGGGCTTGGCAACACGACTGCCTGTCGCGGTTCTGAATCTCGATGGCAGCGACCTGTCGCGCACGATCGTAAGAACCGTGGATGCCACGCCCGACACTGCCACGGCGATCAATGTCAGTAATTTGGCGGAAGGCCGACGGCTGATCCTGTCCGGGAGCGTGCATGGCCTGCTCATGATCCCGCAAAACCTCGAACGCGATGTCCTTGCGGGTCGGCGGCCTGAAGTCGTGTTCTTCTACAACACCCAGACCATGACGACCGGCAATCTCACGCTTCGCGGCGTCAACGCCGCACTGGCAAGCGTCGAGGGGTCAATAAGGCTGTCGCTGCGGACGTCTAACGGGCAGCCCGCCGATATCGCGCAGGCATCGCTCTCGCCTATACCCGTCCAAGTCAACCCGCTATTCAATCCAACTCTGAACTACAGCCATTTCCTGCTCGCCGCCTTGTTGCCCGCGGTCCTCCAGATAGTGATCGTGACGACAACGGCGTATTCAGTCGGCCATGATGCCGAAACGCTGCATCGGTTGCGTGTCTTGCGCCGTCTCGGGGGTGGCCTGTGGTCGGCCATGCTAGGCAAGCTTTTGCCCTACACCCTTGTCTTCCTGTTCGTTCTGGGCGTTGCCGATGCCTTCATGTTCATGGTCTATCACCTGCCGCTACGGGGCGACCGAACGGTGTTCCTCTGCGCGGGTGTCCTCTTCATCCTCGCCAACCAGCTCTTTGGCGCGCTGCTCGCTCTAGTCCTGCGCCCAATGCCGATGGCCATCAGCATCGGTACGCTGATCACTGCCCCTGCGTTCGGCTTCATGGGCGTCGGCTTTCCCCGCATCGGCATGAACTCCTTCGCCTATCACTGGAGTGAAATCTTGCCGGGCACCTGGTACCTGATGGCCCGCGTGGACCAGACGCTTCGTGGTGCGCCGCTCGATCTTTCCCTCAGGCCGTTGGCGATCCTGCTGTTCATGGTGGTGTCGCTCGCGTCACTCACGGCTCTTCGTCTCGAAGCGATCCGGCGCCGTCGGGAGCGATCGTCAATGGCGGCTTCCGCTGAAGCAAAGGTCTCTTCATGACTGGGGTGTTCGCGGTCTGGATAATCGAACTCAAACGCATCTTCTCTCTGCGCCCCGCCTTTTCGGTGCTGATCCTTGCGATCATTCTTTATTCGATCTTCTATCCTCAGCCCTATCGCAACGAGGCGTTGCGGGATGTGCCGATCGTATTGGTAGACTTGGACGGAACGGAGAGCAGCCGCCAGTTCGCACGTCGGCTGGACGCCTCCGCCGACGTCGCGATCGCCTCCGTCCTCCCGGATGAAGCAAGCGCGGAACGCGAAGTGTTCGCCCGAAATCTCTACGGCATTCTCATCATCCCGCACTATTTCGAGCGCGACCTGCTTCACGGCCGGGCATCTCCCATCGCGCTTTACGCCGATGCAAGCTACTTTCTCATTTATTCCAGGATTTCGGGTGCGGTCACCGCGCTTGCCAAGACGGTAGGCGCGGAAGTGGAAACCGGCCGATTGATGGCTGCCCATGTTGATCCGGCGATCGCCATGGCCGCGTCCGATCCGATGCCTTTGGTTGCCATCCCTCTCTTCAACCCGCAGGGTGGATATGCAACCTATATCCTGCCGGCAGCCTTCGTGTTGCTGCTTCAGCAGATACTTCTGATCGGTGTCGGCTTGCTCGGCACCTATCCCAATCCGGAGCTTGCCAGGCTTCCGGCGGAAGGCGCCGGGCCAGGCTCACGAGTGGTCGGAAAACTGCTCGCCTATTTGACCCTTCAACTCGCAGTGTTCGGGTTCTACTTGATCGTCCTGCCTTACCTCTACGGGATACCGAGGCTCGGCTCTGTGGGGAGTGTCGCTGTCGTGTCGTTGCCATTCATCGTAGCTGTGGCAAGCCTTGCCATGGTGATAGCGAAACTTTTCCGAAGCCCTGTCGTGGTGCAACTCGTGGCCGCCGCGATCGGCATGCCGTTTCTGTTCCTCGCCGGCTTTTCTTGGCCCACGGAGGCGATCCCGGAACCCATCAGATCGGCCGCGCTGGTCATTCCCAGCACAAGCGCAATCAACGCGCTGGTGAATGTCGGCCAACTCGGCGCGACGCTTTCCGACGTCCGGTCACAAACACTGACCCTGGGAGGCCTGGCGGTGGGTTATCTGCTGCTGGCGATCCTGCTTGAAGCACTCCCGGGGCGTAAGAGGAGAACACCCCATGTCACGGCATAGGATAGTGGTGATCGGATCTGGCTTTGGCGGCGCGACCCTGGTGGATTCGCTCAGAGGGCTCGACGTCGAAATAACCCTGATCGACCGCAGGAACCATCATTTATTCCAGCCTCTGCTTTACCAAGTCGCCACTGCCGTCCTGTCGCCCGCCGACATAGCCTGGCCGATCCGACGGCTATTCCGCGACCGCGGGAATGTGACGACGATCCTCGGTGAAGTCGCGAATGTCGATACCTTGAACCAGAATGTGATATTGGCCGACGGAAACGAACTACCTTACGACACCTTGGTTCTGGCCACTGGGGCCACCCACGCCTATTTCGGCCACGAGGACTGGGCAAGCGCGGCCCCAGGGCTGAAGACGGTGGAGGATGCGCTGGAAATCCGCAG
The DNA here is from genome assembly GCF_020165615.1 of Mesorhizobium sp. BH1-1-5. Lineage (NCBI taxonomy): Bacteria > Pseudomonadati > Pseudomonadota > Alphaproteobacteria > Hyphomicrobiales > Phyllobacteriaceae > Mesorhizobium > Mesorhizobium sp. BH1-1-5. The sequence continues at coordinate 19,713 of NZ_JAIUIM010000009.1, read as the reverse complement.
CCGCATACTCGAAGCGTTCGAGGCAGCCGAAAAGACCGGCGATCCCGACGAACAGGATGCATTCTTGACCTTTGCCGTGATCGGTGGCGGTCCCACTGGCGTCGAGCTCGCCGGCATGATCGCGGAGATCAGAAGCGGGCCAATGAGGCGTGAGTTTCGACGCATCGACACGCGACGGGCAAGAGTGTTGCTTGTCGAGGCGGGTCCGCGGCTGCTTGCGGCTTTTCCGCCGAAGCTCAGCGACTACGCCCGGCACGCCTTAGAGAGGTGTCGGGTCGAAGTCAGAACGGGTCAGCCGGTGACGGACTGCAATCGCGATCATATCGTCGTCAACCAGTCGCGGATCGCGTGTAGAACGACGATCTGGGCGGCTGGCGTGAAGGCGTCGTCTGCGGCGCTCTGGCTTGGCACAACGGCCGACAAGGCGGGGCGCGTGATCGTCGACGAGCAGCTGAGCGTGCCGGGCCGGCCCGGGATTTTCGCCATCGGCGACACCGCCTCGGTGAAGCAGAAAGACGGAAGCTCGGTCCCAGGTGTCGCGCCAGCCGCCAAGCAACAGGCAAAATATCTGGCGAAACTGATCCGCGGCCGCCTACGGGGGAAGCCTGGAAACGAACCAGCCTTCGTCTACCGCAACCAAGGCAGTCTGGCCACGATCGGCAAGCACGCGGCCGTCGTCGATTTCGGGTGGCTGACGGCGAAGGGTTGGATTGCCTGGTGGTTATGGGGGGTGGCGCATATCTTCTTTCTGATCGGCGTGCGGAGCCGGTTTTCCGTCGCGTGGAACTGGCTTTGGGTCGATCTGAAAGGCCAGAGAAACGCGAGGCTTATCACCGGCGGTCCTCGATAGGGAATTGCATCCGCGCCGTCGGAAAATCATCCTCCGATGTCTGCTTCAGCCTCCATCCCGTATGAGCTGTCAGTCCACTTAGGCCCCAGTGCAGACGTTAGAAGGACAACGGCAAACCCGCTATTGGCCAGCGGATGCACGTCGCACCTTGCAGATTCCCGCACCGAATCAAACGCTTAATGTGAGATCGCACATTGCAGCAAAAGCTAGCAATGTCCGAGAAATGGCTAAAACATGAGCAAAAACAGCCCACCGACCGCCGCGCAATGTGCGCCTTTTATCTTGCCGTCTTAATCGGTCGTACTTTCTGTGAATTGCTTGCAATCGTCGCTCATACTCTAATCTACGATAATACACTATTATATACTCCATGCAACGATTCCCTATTCTGACGTCGAGTTCCGATGCGCCGTGCAGTCTTCCGCGCTCTGCGACGGGGTAGCAGCGCTGCTTATTTGCAGCACGGGAACCGTCGTGGCGCACTTTTCCATCGGGCTGACGGAGCAGCATCACAGGCAATCCGGCGCGGCCCGGCCGTCTCGTGATCAGCCGGCCGCAGGCAGGATAATGAGCGTTTCGTCGTTCCTGGTCTGCATCGGTTCCCATCCGCCGGAGCGGGACTCTTGTGTCAGATGGCACCCGTCCGCGCGCCGTCGCCATGCATTTTGACTTCCGTCGCGCGCTCATCGATGCGCTCCCAAGAGCATTCGATCCCTGCGATGAGCGCGCCGGGCGGTATCGCTTCGGCTCGCCCCAGAATCGCCAACATAGAACGTACCGTCGGCCCGCATGGCGTGCCTGGCCCACGGCGACACGGGCCCTCTGGTGGCAGGAACGTTTGGCGAGCGCCTGGCCCCCCAATTCTTGAACTGTCGGGGCCCTTGAAGCACGTCATCAGCCCGAAGCCGCCTCGTAAAGCGAGCATCGCACGTCAGCATCGTCGACCTTCGATAAGCGGCCCTGAACGTCGATTGAGGTGGCCGACTGCCAACGCCGCGACGTCAGACGGAGGTACGCCGCGACGTCGCGTGAGCGGCGAAAGCGCGACGGATCATCGCTCGCCGTCATGAACGAAAGTGCTGTGACCGGACCGACGCCGGGAGTCGCCGTGAAACGTCTGCAGAGTTCGCTGTGTGCCACCATTTTGACGACGAGATTGTGCAGCCGGCAGTACTTTAGCCACAGCGCTGCACGCGCCGACAGCATGGTGTCCATCAACTCAGATGACAGAGGATCTTCCGCTACCGCGGTGTGCACCGGCTGCTCTAAGGCCCCTCGCCCGACCTTGCTCAGCTAGAGGCGAATGCCTTCAGCGAATGGCGATGGGCGTTTTCAAGTCAAAGAACTTGGCCCTCAGATTGCGAGAAACTGACCGATCTTTGGCCAGAGTTCGCCGATCGGCGGGACTCAGATAAGATGAGACAGGACGAATGAAGGGCGCTCCAAACATGGTTTCTGCAGAGCTGGTCGAAGCGCGCGAGTTTGCAAACAGGCTGCGCGAAAATCTGCCGGCTCGTATCGACGCTGCCGCTTTAGGGGTTTGGTCCAAAGCGCCGTTCCAATTGCTGTGCGCACGCGAAGCGCTGATCTGGCGGAGCGAAGAGCTGGCGCGCAATGCGTGCGATGCTCTTGAACGAGAGGATCTGAGCGTTGCCGCTCTCTTGACCCGGGCGCTTACCGAGAATGCAGCCTTGGTGTGGAAACTATGGGAGATTCTCGATGCGCGGCATAGCCATTCACCGCAAGAGCTGAACGATCTGCTGATACGGCTGCTCGTGGGCTCACGCAAATGGCCGGATGGCCCACAGGCCATGCAAATCCTGAGCTCTATCGACCGCATGGACAAAGCTGTACCGGGGGTGCGCGCCAGCTACGATAGCCTGAGTGAAATCGCACATCCGAATTGGTCCGGCGTTGCCGGACTATATTCCAAGCCCGACCCTCCACGGTATTTGACAGATTTCGGACGCGGATTGAGGGATACAAAGGGCACCGCCGACATGATCGCTAATGCGTTGCTTGGCTCGCTCGGCTTGTTCGAACTTGCCTACAATCGAATATCCGAAGCGATGCCGGAATTCCTGGCGGAACTTGAACCCATTTGATCGAATGAAACGCTCCCAGGTCGCAAGCATGGATCACGAGCAAGTGCAGAAGTCCTACGGCATCGATCAAGCGCAACTCGTCTATGGAAAGCGCCCCGACGGGACATTCGCACGTATAGGCGAGGTCGCGCGCGGGCTGGCTTGCGGCTGCGTCTGCCCAGCCTGCGATGGGCAACTGGTGGCCCGGCTGAAGGACGATCACCGGGTGGCGCATTTCGCCCACCACGATGTTGAGGCCTGTGGAGGCGGTCCGGAAACGGTTTTGCATTTGCTGGCAAAGGAAGCTTTTCGCAGCAATCCGAAGCTGATCCTGCCAGAGCGGCTTGGGCTCGATAACAAACGCGTGGTGAGGAAGCCCAGCCTAGAGGTCGAAACCGAATTCCTTCGCATTGAGTACACAGACCCCAAGAAGGTCATTCCAGACCTATACGTGCGCGCGCTCGGCTACGATCTGTTCGTTGAGGTAGCCGTCACCCACTTTGCGGACGCCGCCAAAATCCAGCTCCTCAGGGAACATAAGATCCCCGCCGTCGAAATCGATCTGTCCAAGCTTCCGCGTGACTCGCTAAGGGATGCCATCAACGAGGCGGTGCTGAAAACCGCAACTCGTCGGTGGCTTTATCATCCAGGCATCGAAGCTGCGCGGGCCAAGCAAGACGCAGACGAGCTCAAATGGCAGCAAGAACGGGGCAGGCGCGAGGCTGCGGCGACGGCCAAATACCGAAGCCGGGTCGAGCAAACAGAGGCAGCATACAGAAAGGCATTGGCGAACCCGGTCAGCCGAGACTTTGTCATCCCACGCGAGGGCGAGCTTCAAGCGATCGGTCTTGCAAAGTTTGTCGGCCGCGACGTCCCGGGCTTTGCCTGTTTTTCCGAACCGCCGGCGGTATGGCAAGCCATCATCCTGGCCGAGGTCTTTCATGATCGCTGCCTCGGCAACGCCCAGTGCAAAGCCGTGCCGATCGTCAACCATTTGGAAAAACGCCGGCTGATCCAAAAGGCCTTTCTGCGTGTGTCTGGCGAGGTGGCAGACGATGTCACCGCGATCGATGCCCGCTTCGCTCCGGCGTGGAAAGCGGTCGACAATTATCTGAAGTATCTGCTCGGCGAGGGTGTTCTTGCCCCGCAAGGCTTCGGCGTCATACTCGCCCCGGCGTTCGCCAAACCATGGAACGCGAGGACCCTAGCTGAAAACCAAAGAACCGCGTTGATTCAGGAGACCGTGCGGCGGGTAGGGTGGATACTTGGCGAGCTTCGCGAAGACGAACGCGCCGGCACAACGGTCGAGCGGTGGCTGCAATCGATCCACCAGGAATCCGGTTTGACCTATGACAAGGCACTGCGCTCAGAGGTCGAGGCGCCCAAGATCATCGGCGAAATCGAAACCATTGTGGCGATGCTGGAAGGAAACGGCCCTCTTTTCTATGGGAGCGCAGGGCTACCTATCGGCAATGCGATTTCCCGCCGCAAAGCCAAGATGGAAGAACAGGCCGAAATACGGCGCCAACGGCAGCTACTGGAAGCAAGTCGCCTTCGTCACTCGCGGCGTGATCGTTTATGTGTCGATGCGGAAACGGAGTTGAACGGCGCGGATCGAAGCGCGTTCCTGCACACCAAACGCGCGGACATGAACGATATGACGCCTGTCGAACTGGCGGAAGACAGCGAGTCTGGATTGACCCGCGCGCGGGAGGCTCTGTCGGTCTTTGTGAATCAGCGCCGCAGGGAAACCTCGGCTGCGGCCGAGAAGGCGGAATATCGAGACAAGATCACCGCTCGGGCAAACAGCTGTCTTCCTCCCAAACACGCATTGGCGTTTTTGAATGCCCCTGACGACGAGTTCGATCGAAAGTCGCCACTGCTCTATGTCAAGGACGAAACCACCTTCCAAAAAGCCTGCACGATACTCAAGCAATGGGAGAATGACGTCCCAAGCCCGTTCTGAGATTGCCTTCGCACTAGGCATAGAAATGTTGCCTCCCGGCGCGGGTCTCGCAATCATTCCACTCACTAGCGAGTCGCAAGGATGCTATGAGATCGCATGCCCGTTTTGGGGCGGTTAAGGGCTGACCCGATATCATGGAGTTTCTCCAAAAGCAGATTACACCTCCGGCAAATTGGGGAACCTTCGAGGATCTGGCTCGGGCGTTGTTCGCGGCAGTTTGGAACAACCCTCTAACTCAGAAGAACGGCCGCACTGGGCAGGCGCAACACGGGGTCGACATCTACGGCGAACCAAACGGCACGCCGGGCAAATGGCACGGGGTCCAGTGCAAAGGGAAGATGCGATCCTACGGTGCGAGGGCGACCAGAAGAGAATTCGACGCGGAATTGAAGAAGGCCGACGAGTTCTCGCCGGGGCTTAGCTACTGGGTCTTTGCGACCACCGCGCCGATTGACGCTCCGCTGCAAGAACATGCCAGGGAAGTATCGGTGACGCGTATCGCGGCCGGCAAGTTTCCCGTCGATGTCCTAGGTTGGGATTCGCTACTCGCACTGCTTGCGCAACACCCAAAGGTCCTACGACAATTCTACCCAGAGCTGGTCTCCACCCTTCCCGACGATCTTGGAAAGCTTGACGCCGCCGGCGCCGCCGCACTCGCGTCAATCGACGACAGCCTTCGCCATGGCGACACGGCTTTAACCTTGGTCCGGCCCGACCTTTGGCTCGCGATGCAAGAGGCATTGTCTCAGTCGACAATCGTGCGGATCACCGGCGATGGCGGTGCGGGCAAATCAGGCCTACTCAAGCGGTTGGGCTCAACCTTCGACGGCCCCTGTCTGATCCTCAAGGACAACCGCATCACGGCGACGAGCCTTCAGCAACATCTCGCCCAGCTCGGTATCGCCGGTAGTGTCGAGAGCTTATTGCAAGATCTGGCCGACGCTCGCCGCGCCCTGTGCCTAATAGACGGCGCAGACCGCCTGCTAATGTCCGATCGTCGCGGCGTGGTTACCGATCTCTTCGCTAGCATTGCGCGCAGCGCCGCGCGCGCAAATTGGACGATAGTGACGACCGCACGTTCGTTTCAGGACCAGGATCTGGTCACGACTGCACTCAGGGAGGTCGGCTTCGAACATGCCGGCACCACGCTCGAAGTCGGAGCGATCGATGATGCGGACGCGGACGTGCTTGCCGCCGCCTTCCCGGCTTTCACGCGCCTCGTCGAGCGCAACGATCTCGCCGGCCAGAATCGCTCGCTTTTTCTGCTGCGCGAACTCCTCAAGTACGATAAGTCGGCTGCCCGTTCCTTCACCGAAGTCGACATTGCCGGCACTTGGGCCACTGCGCCGACCGCCGATCCTTCCCTTTCCCCCAGACGCAGCAAGGCGCTATCGGAACTCGGCCAAAAACTGCTGTCGGCTCCTAGTCAGCGGCCCGCGCGGGCCGATTTCGACCCGCTAGGGCTACAAGCGCTAATCGAAGAAGGTTCGGTTCTCATCCTCCCGGCGCGCGATACCGTGGCGCTTGCCTATGACGTGCATGAAGATTGGCTACTGGCACGTAGCCTGGACCGTGAGCGCAGCAGGCTAGCCGAGGTTTTGAGAACTGCTGGCGAGCCTCTCTGGTGGCAGCGCGCAGTACGGCTGGTTGGCCAAATCCTCCTCGAGGCCGAAGACCGCACGGGGTGGCGGAAGGTCTTAGCGGTGATTGATAGTGCGGGCGACCTAGATCCAGCCTGGGCGCGCGCGCTGCTCATCGCCCCGCTCTATTCGGAACGGGTCGCAGACATCCTGCCTAGGTTGGAGGAGGCTTGGCTTGCTGACGAAGCAGCCCTGCTCAAGCGGCTGATAGACACGTTGATTGTCTTTGAGACCGGTATCGACCAGGAATTTTTAGCGTCGCCAGCTCTAGCGCATCTCGACGAAGCACAGCGCTACACGCTGGCTGCACATTGGAAACAACCGATCCTGCGGAGCTGGGTCGCCTTCCTGCGCTGGTCGCTCCCGCTTTGGGAGACATGGCCCGCCAATCTCATCCCGCTGCTGGCTGAAATGGCTGCCATTTTCACGCGCGCTACGGCGCGTGTGCCGAATGTCCATAGCCGCGCCATCGCTCGCATCTGTGCCGCTTGGCTCAATGAGATCGAGGACGCCCAATATGGCGAGAACAGGGCCGATCGGCGCGCGCCCTTCGGACTCGACTTGGCGCGTGATCGCTGGCGCGATGTAGAGAAGCGGCTACGCGAGGCATTGTCCTATACGGTCGATTCCGCGCCCCGCACGGTCGGGGCCTATGTCGAGCGGCTTGGACGCTCACAGCGGCTGGCCGAGCCGCGCGGAAAGCTCATCGAGGCGCCGCAACGCATTCCAACGCTGCTTCCGGGTCCATGGGTCGATATGTGCTTATCACATTTTGTTCCCCATCGCCGTGTCCACCGTCCCAGCCCCGATTCCTTGTTCGGCCTCGAACTGTTTCCATTCCACAGCTATCAAAACGCCGGGATCAATGATGCGCACGGATTCTTTCCGTCATCACCGCTCCGCGGAGGTTTCGCTGACCTTTTCGAAGCTGATGAGCGCGAGGCACTTCGTCTCCTGCACCGGGTGGAAATGCGGGCGGCGGTGTACTGGCGATGGCGTAATAAGTGTCAGGATCGGCGACGGCCGATCCCCACGATCTTGTACCTGCCTTGGGGCAAAGTGACATTGTGGGGGGACGAAGCCGTCTACCGCTGGTCGCGCGGGGTGCTCGGCTCGCACGTTCTGGGATCCGCTTATCTCGCCCTCGACCAGTGGATGAGTGATCAGGCCGCCAAGGGACGTTCGCCTCAGGAACTTGTGCGCTTAGCACTCCAGAACAACGGTCTTGTCGCGTCGGCTGCCGTTTGCATTGGCATGCTTTCGGAACATGTGAACACCAAGGGCACAATTGATTTGGCCGGCCCGTTTCTGGCCGAGCCGAGGCTGTGGCAATTTGATATCAAGCGCCATATCGACGATCGAGGCAGTGCCCATCGAATTGGTTTCTGGTCGCCAGAGGACGTCCATTACCAAGCTGTCGAACGCCTGCACCAGCGCCGCCGAGCGCAGCAGCCGCTGTCACATGCCTTGTTGCTGCCGTTTCGGCTCATGGCCGAGAGCGACGTGCAGCACCAGTTTGATGCTCGGCGCGTCCAATGGCATGCCCGCGACGCTGCAGTCTACGAAGACGAACTGAACGACGCGGCAACGCTTACCGAACTCGACCGACGTATCGAGCGTTGTCGTTCCGACGGCGACCCCTCGCAGATCGAAATGATTCGCGGAGCTGAAGATGGGCAGATCATAGCGAGCATCGCGCCGCCTATCGCAGCAGCTGAGCAGATTGCCGCGGTCTCGGCACGGCAACAACGCCTTGAGCGTGCCAGCCTTCTGGCGAACTGGGTAAATGCCACACGCGAGAGAGGCCAGTTGAGTGATGCACTGTCCATCCCAGACGCGATTGCACAAGCCAAGGCCCTGTTTGCCGAGGTCGAAGCGGGGCAAGATATGTCTGATGATGGCCTGTCGGAGCGTATTGCCAGCGCGGGAATCGTCGGCACGGCTGCGGTCACGGTGCTCTACGGGATAGATGAGCTCGTGCAAGCAGAGCGTACTTGGGTGGAGCATTGGCTGTTTCAGGGCGCACGCCTGAGCCGTACAGGTTGGGAGTTAGCGGTCACAGTGGATGAGGCCATTCTCCCCTATGATGCCCAAGTGCTCGCAGCCTGGGGTCTCGCTGGCCTGGCCTGCCGCTATCCGGACTCACCGCATGTGGACGGAATGGTATTTACCTTGACAGTGCAGCGCCTGCACGCCGTGACGGAGGCGGTGATTGAGGGGCTGCGTTGGGACCAAAGAGCTGAGTTTGCTCGGAACGTCGTTGTGACAGCGCTGGACAGCTGCGTGATCGACGTCGGGCACTGGTGGTGGGGCGACAAGGAGAAACGACGCGCCGCCGCGCGTACCGAGCGGCTCCGCAAGCGCGCAATCAGGCGAGCCCGCCGCTCTGGCGCAGCGGACAGAGCTCCACTGTTCCCTCCCGCTCCGTTCGAGCGGCGATGGATCTGGTCGTGGCGGAAACTTGAGTTGCCGCAATGGCTCAAACTTAAGTCTCGCACGGTCCTCGACTGGAACAAGGCGAAAACCGTTCTGCAGCGAATCGATTGGGCTGGACTGACCAAAGACGAAGATGGAGTTCGCCGATTTGCAGCCTATCTCAGGAGGCTTGTCGAGTGGACCCAAGCCTATTCGGAAGAAGAAGCGCAGCGCTACGACAGCCAGTTCCCTTATGAATGGGGACACGCGCTGGCACGTGTGCTTGGCCGCTTCGCCGCCAAACATGGTCGGAGCAACGACTGGCAGGCCTTGCGAAATTTTACCTACCGCGATCGCGCCGAGGAACTGATCGGCGAGTATCTGGAGGCGATCGCGCATGAGCTCGTCGAGAGCGGACGGGAGCCCGACGGACGCTTTTGGGACGCCTGGAGGCCGGCAGCAGAGTGGATTATGCAGACGTCGGTACCCCGCCGCCGCGATAGAAACGCCCCCCTTTCGCAGTTTGTGCAGGCCGCCGGCTTTGTGGGGCCATATATGACACCCCTTCCTCCCGATTGGCCCTATCTCGAAACACTACTGGACTGGATCGACGGCTGGGTCTTAGCAACTTGCCATCTACCAAGCGCGGCATATGCCGTTCTTGCTATAGGTGAGCGCATGACGCCCGATCAGCGCCTACGCTGGTTTCTGCCTTGGTTGCTGCTCTTCGTCGAGCGGCATGGCGCGGACGAGAGTTTCTGGTCCTATGACGGCCTAGGCAACAAAGCGGCCGCATTGATCAAGCCGCTGTCTAGTGCCGATCCAGACCGACGCCTGCAGGCTCGCCAGTGCTTAGCGATTATCGCCGATGCGGGCTCGCCGGTCGCCCGGGAGCTGCTGCCCCTATTCGCGGCTCCCCGACCAGCTGCTTGAACGATAGAGGGGAGATGCGTCCTCGCAAGCGATGATGTCGGATAGTCGGCTAACAGGCGAGATAAATTGTCAGATGCTCCGGCAGTTACGGGCGGTTAGGAGGTAGCCCCTCGCGTCGTACCAAGTCGAGCGCGCTAATGGCGCCCCGAACGGCACTGCTAAACGTCTCCAACAGCTCCGGCTCCTTGGCGAGCCGATTGCGCAAAGATTGGGGCAATTCCAGTTGTGCCCCTCTGCCCGTCGATCCACGATTGACGATGTTCGAATCTTTCATGCCGGGGAACCGATGTCCGCTGCCTTTTGTCTTCAATCCCGCAGCGCGCAGACCCTCATCGATGGCCGCTACCAGATCGGCATCCTTGCCGCCAAGATAGATCGTATCCACGTCACCCTCGTCGGCACGGCCGTGGATTGCGACGACGGTGCTTTTTGTTCTCAGCAGCTCGATCGCGCGATCCTCGTCAAAATTCTCTGACGTAATGTGCAATTCTGCATTTCCGTCACCCATCGTCCCCTCGAAGCAATACATATCGAGGTCGCCGCCTGCGACAGCTGCGGTGACCATCGAAACGTGACGCTCGATCCCGCCGCCATGCGGTGTCATCACCAGGGCGCCGCCAGTATTTGATCCCGATCGGACCACGACACGATAGTCCTTGTTTTCTTTCTTTGCGCCTTTTAGCGCGGCGAAGTTCGGAACCTCTTTTTCCATAAGCCTATCCAATGGGTTATATAAATCGGCGCGTTGCGCGCATGCTTGTCCCTGCTGGTAGTAGAAGCGCATGATATTCGAAGCCGACCCAGATTTCATCAAGACGCTCGACAGCACGAAGCTTGTCGAGCTGATGAAGCGCTTGCTGCTCGCCGAATGCCGTCTCACAGGATTGCCATTGCGAGCCGCCTCTGTTCCCCTTCAGGTGACCGTGGCTGACGGGGGCGAAGATGGCCGCGTCGAATGGACGGACGGCCCCGCCGCGACCGCCTACTTTCCACACCGCTTTACACTGTTTCAAGCCAAAGCAACCAATCTCACGGCGACCAAACTTCGTAGCGAAATTTTGAAGAAAAAGAAGGACGGCCCGGTTGTACTCAACGAGGCTATATCGGACGTCCTCGCGCAAGGCGGGGCCTATGTCGTCTTCTGCTCCCACCCCTTTGTCGAAGTAACGAAGAAAAAATTTGTAGCCGCCATAAGGGCGGCGATTAAGGACGGTGGCGCCGATCCGGCGGAAGCTGTCGCGATCGAATTCTTCGATGCGAACAAGATTGTCGACTGGGCAAACTCACATCCAGCAGTCGCCCTCTGGCTGATGGCGCAGCAGCGCGGACGCTCCCTCGCCGGTTTTCAAACCCATGATGGTTGGGGCAAGCAACCTGCCATAGCAACCGTTCCGTGGGTTGCTTCGGAGGCGCCGCGCTACGTCCCCGTCGATCGAACTATCCCAGATGCTCAGCGCAAGAACATTGCCATCAATGCCTGGAATTTTGACCAGGCAGTGCGTGCCTGCCGCGCAGGCATGGACGGCAAGGACCGCGTCGTCCGTGTTGTCGGTCCTTCCGGATTCGGAAAGTCGCGGTTCGTTTACGAACTGCTGAAGGATGGGCTGACGGTAGCAGATCAGAGTGCGATGCGGTCGGTCATTTTTGCCGATTTCCTCGTCGTCGGAGACGAACTCCTGAAAGTCGCGCTAGAGATCGCTGATTCAGGCTCGACTGTTACGCTGGTGTCAGACGAGTGTCCCGATGATGTTCATCGCAAGCTCGCTGAATTCGCCGGTCGCGAAGGATCGCAACTTCGGCTGATCACTGTGAATGTCGAGACCAAGTTTACACAAGTGAAAGGAACCTTGACGATCCGCCTTGACCGGGCGGACGACGCGACCATCGAAGCGATTGCAAAAAGCGCGGCTCCCGCCCTCCGTCAGACGGACGTGCATTTCGTCGCGGAATTGGCCAATGGCTTCCCGCAAATGGCCGTACTAGGGGCGCAGCAAAACGGTGACGGACGCGACACGATCCGGTCCGCCGACCAGGTTCTGGACCGTGTCATCTGGGGGGACCGGCCCCACAACGACGAAGCGCAAAAGGCGCTGGAGGTGCTCAGCCTTTTTGAATTGGTTGGCTTCAAGGGCCAGCCGATAAGCGAGGCAGCGTTTGTTGCTGGCAAACTGGCCGGTATGACAACAGACCAATTTATCGACCAGATCTTGAGCTTCAAACAGCGCGGCATTATCGAAACTCGCGGCAGCTACTTTCAAGTTCTACCCATTCCGCTGGCAGCGCGGCTTAGCGCGCCACGGCTCGGTCGCCTTTCATCGGACGCCCTTGTTCGAATTTTTTCCGATGCGCCGGAGGGATTAAAGGCAAGCCTCCTGGGACGCATGCGTTGGTTGGATACTTCCCCAACGGCAAAGGCGTTTGCGTTGGCGTTGCTCTTGCCCGAAGGTATCGGCAATCTCGCTGCGCTCAATACGGAATTCGGGGCAAAGTGCTTCGACCGACTGGTGCATGTAGATCCCGATCGCGCCGCTGCAACGATCGACCGGGTCTTGTCCCCCTTAAGCCACGGCGAATTGCAAGCCATCCGGGATGGCCGCAACTATCTCGTATGGGCGCTGCAAAAGCTGGCATTCCGCAAGGAGAGCTTTGATCGCTCGGCCGTACTCCTACGGCGTCTGGCTGCCACCGAGATCGACAACGGTCATTCGACCGGCGCCGGAGAAACGTTCAAGCAATTGTATCAACTTCATCTCTCCGGCACCGAAGCCGAACCGGCAGCGAGATTGCGGGTACTAGATGAAGGGCTCTCGTCGCTCGATGCTGGGGAACGCCAAGTCTCGATCGACGCATTGGAACAGATGATTGCGACGAGCCATTTCTCCAGAGGGGGCGGAGCCGAAGAAATCGGGAGCGCCCAGCCACTTCAAGATTGGTCCCCCAAAACCTACAGCGAGATTTGGGACTTTCACCGCGCTGGCATGGAGCGCATGACGGATTTCGCGGTATCCAGCGGTCCGTATGCCGAGCAGGCTAAGACGGCGATTGCTCGGCATATACGCGGGCTAATCAGCTCAGTTCCCTTCGAGGACGTCAGTGCCATGATCGATCGGATTGTCGCCCATTCTGGCCTTTGGCCGGATGCGATCGAGGCGGTGACCGAATGGCTTTACTTTGATGCACGTGGGACCAAGCAGGAACACGTCGCCAAGGTTCGTGCCTATTTTGACGAACTCATGCCGGATGATCCCGTCGACAAGGTTATCGTATACACTCATGGCTGGCCCGCGGACTTTCACGCTCCCGACACACGCTACGATCGGGACTCGAATAGTAACCATGATTTCGAGTATTCAGGCCGGGAAGCCGTGAAAATCGCGCCGGTCATTGCCGCAGACCCCGATGCCCTCGATCGAACACTGGCTGCCCTTTGTTGCGGTGAAGCTAACAACGTTTTTGCCTTCGGGCGCGCGCTGGCCGTCTCCGCAGCCGATCCGGTTGGGCTTTTCGAGCACGCGCTCACAAAGCTCGATGGGGTTCCCGCAGCGGTCAACCGACAGCTCTTTCGCGGACTGATCGCTGGAACCGATGCGCGCGATCCCGTTGCCGCGCGCGAGTGCATTCGCGCGGCGTTGCGCGCGCCGAAGCTCAAAAACGATGCCATCTCGATGATCGGATCCGGCAAACTCCAGCCGGGCGACTTGGAAATGGTCATTGCGCTGCTTGAGAGCGGCGACGTGGAGCCGTGGCGCTGTGCGGCGCTTTCCTACGGAAGCGGCCTGGACCATCTCTCCAGCGCCGAGATCATGCCACTCCTCGACGCGCTACGCAAAAAGGGGGCTGCCGGACTATGGGCCGCGCTCGATGTCGTATTCATGTACCTGTTCGGCGGCAAGCGTCCGTCGCCTGGGCTTGTCCGGACAATCAAATCCGTGCTCCTGGCGCCCGACCTCTATAACAAGGTCAATCAAGCGCCGATGGACGGATATCATTTTCATGAATCGGTTGAGCTGCTGGCCAAGCACGGCGCCGTCGATGCCAAATTCGCGCGCGCCATGACAGCTCAGATCGTCAAGCTTTCCCGGGCCCCCAATAGCGACGTATTCTTTGCACTGGACGATCCGGCACGCGTGGCATTGTTGCAGCTTCTGAAAAGCCATCCCTCTGAGGCATGGGAGGTACTCTCAAGCGAACTGGAAAATGAAGACCCGCTCCTCCGTCACCGCCTGAACCGTCTAATCGAGCAGGATCGCGAAGATTGGCTTGGAGCTGGCATTTTGTTTGAGCTCCCGCGCGATCTCTACCTTGGCTGGGTGCGAGCGGAGCCGACCAAGCGCGCTTCAATCATGGTGCCGTGGCTGCCACTAGCCGTAAAGCAGAATGACAGCTCATTGGTCTGGCATCCGGCGATGGCTTCATTTGTCGAAGAATTTGGCTCACAGCCGGATGTGTTGCGTGGCTTGTCAAGCCGGCTTCGCCCAAAGATGTGGTCTGATTCACTGGCCTCGTATCTTGAGCCGCTTATACCGATGGTTTCCACATGGCAAAATCATCCCGCCCCAGCGATCCGAGCATGGGCCAACTCTGCGATCGATAATCTACGTCGCTGGGTCGATGAGGAGCGTGAGGAAGACGACGACGATACCCATAGGTAGATACATCCGCCAAGTTATCCTAACCGCCTCGTCCGCGGCCGTCCCCGGAGGGCGGCAGCTAGTCTAGCGCACGTTTGTGAGTAGGCACCGCCGGCGCTTTTGCCATCAACGGCAACGATGGAATTCCTTGTCCCTATCGGCTCGGCTTTGGCGATCGGTCCTTGTTCCGCTTGTCTGCGACATAGCTCTGTCCACTCTCCATTTTCATTATGTCGAAGAGGCCAGTCGCCGCGAAGAGTGCAGGAAAGTTCTTCACTCCATAGTTTCGTGGGTCGATGGGCGCCTGTCGTTTCGCCGCGCTTCCTGCCGATGACATAGCCGCCCATCCATCGTCTTGCGCCGTGGCTTCCACAGCGCCACGCAGGATCGTCACGAGGGTCGTATCTTGCGACAGAGATTTGCCCGTTCGCTTGTCGGCGGACTTTTCGGCGGGCGTTTTAGATTTGGCCGCCGATTCCGCTTTGGTCTTTGGTTTCTCGCCGGGGGCTTCAGGAGTTGTCGGTGGCTCAGCATCGTCCAGGCTATCGAGATAGAGGAAAGTCGTGCAGGCATTGACAAACGGTGTAGGCGTTTTGCGTTCCCCAAATCCGTAGACGTCGTGTCCGTTGGCCTTTAACTGCATGACTAGTGGCGTGAAATCGGCGTCGCTGGAAGCCAAACAGAAAGCGTCGAGCTTTTGCGTGTAGAGAAGTTCCATTGCATCGATCACAAGCGCGATATCGGTGGCGTTTTTGCCGGCTGAATAGCTGAACTGCTGAATGGGCCGGATTGCAAAATTGTGCAGCTTGTCTTTCCAGTTTCTGAGATTGGCGCTTGCCCAATCGCCATAGGCGCGGCGGATATTGGCCGTGCCGTATTTTGAAAGTTCCGCCAGTATCGCTGCGACGTTGCCGTGGGACACATTGTCCGCATCGATGAGCAAGGCGATTCGCCGATCAGATGTGGTGCGCGACCGGTCCTCGTTTTCCATTCGATTTTTCGCCCTCGCTGCGCATCTCCATTGATAGCATCTATATGCGATGTGCGCACGATTGTGGTTCAAGCAGCGCCGCTCCCGCTGACGTGCCCGTTGGCCGGACCAAAGCCCGAAACGATGACGCCCTCGAACGCACGGCTTCATGCGTGCTATAGGGCCGCGCGATATTCACACGGACGACGCGATGTACAACCTTCTGGTATCCGGCTGGGAAGAGGAATGGCAAGGGGCGCCATGCACCTTCGACCTATCGCGTTGCGTCAGCCAGCACGAATACACCGATCAGAAGGTTGCCGAGAGGTTCGGTAAACTCGACGGGACCGCCCTGGCCGAAATGACGCGGCTGCCCACCATCTTCGCCGACGAAGATGGTGGGCAGCCGACCCCAAGTTCGGGCTAATCCGCGAGGTGACTGTGCGGCGCGGCCAGGTGCGGATCGAATACGAGTTCATCCCGGTACAGCCCTTCCTGACGGCGGCCGACTTCGACGCTCTCGCCTTCGAGCTCGACATCGGGACATGGGAGAGGAATCGCACGCATTGGGCGATCAAGGATGTCAACCTGCCGAAAGAGCTGCACGCTGCGCGGGGCATCATCTTGCCGTCGTGGACGCGGCAGGCCAGCCGCGCCGTCGACATCACCCAACACCATTTCGATGTTGGCCTCTCGTTTCCAGGCGAAGCCCGCGGGCTGGTCGAGCAGGTGGCCCGCGAGCTCGAGGCGCGTCTCGGTCCCGACGCCTATTTCTACGACAACAACTACGTCTCCCAGCTTGCCCGGCCGTCGCTCGACACCCTGTTGCAGGACATCTATCGGAACCGCTCCAAGCTCATCGTCGTGTTCATCGGCGCCGACTATCGGCGCAAGGACTGGTGCGGCGTTGAGTTCCGCGCGATCCGCGAAATCATCATGGCTCGGGACGAACAGCGCATCATGTACGTGCGCGTCGACGACGGCGCCGTCGATGGCGTGTTCCGCACCGACGGCTACGTCGACGCGCGACGTTTCAATCCCGCTGAAATCGCCGAGTTCATCACCGAGCGCCTTGCCCTCATTCCCTAATCGTCGGTGAGCCAGCCCGGCGTCACGGCGACCGCCCGGCGGTCGACCATGACGTGGCGACGCTTCGGCGCGCCGGGATCGGTGAGGCGTGGCGTCACCGAGACAATGGCGACCTTCCAGTCGGGCATGCCCGGCTGCGGCGCGGCCATGACACCGGACAAGACCGTCAGCCCGCGGCGCTCCAGTTCGGACACCGCGGTTAGAATGTCGTTGTAGAGCTGGCGCCGCCCGCGCCCTGACGACAATGGCTCCTCGTCGAGGTCGGAGAGGATGAACGAGGCGAGGTCGAGCCATTCGCCAAGATTGGCGATGTCGTCGTCATAGGTGTCGGGCACGCCGGGACGGTGGATGAGGTAGGCGTCGCACTTCGCGGCATCGCGGATGGCCTTGTGCGTCTTCATCGGCGACACTGCCACCGGTTCGAGATGGCCATACCTCTCGACGAGGTGTTCGGCCGCCTTGTCCGGACCGATCGGCAGGCGCGGCGTGGTGAACGCGCCCGGCTCGTGGCCGAGCGCCTGGGCGATGCGGTCGAGCGCTTCTACGCTGACCTTCTCGGCGCGTTCGACGCGCTCGACCGTCGACAGCGAGACACGCGCAAAGTCGGCAAGCGTGGCGGCTTTCCACTGCTTGAGATGGCGGCCCCAGCGTACCACCATGGCGACGAGCTCGATAGCCGGCGGCGTGGGCACATCGACCGGCTTGTTGGGCAGTTCCTTGATCTTGCCGAGAAGTTCCGAGGCATTCATGAACGAAGTCTCCTTTCGTGCCCACGAACATGCCTCAACTCCGCCGAGCAAAAGAGGTCGAAACGCCCTTCACCACGCATCAGCTCCCGACCCATCCCCGCCGACCCGCACACCTGTTCGGTTCAATCCCGCCGCTCAATGACGCGCTTGTCAGCGCGTTGCCCCAGTTCGGCCGAGCCTGCGCGCGCCGTCAGCGAGTCGATGATTCTGTCGAGGCGGCGGAGCAAATCGTCGTAGGTGACGATGTCCATCATATTCGCATACTTCCGCTTGATGACCTCTAGGTCGAACGATTGGTTCTCGGTGAGCGCGCCTGTGCCGTCCGTTCGGCGATCGCGGCCGAGCAGAAGCAGCGCCTTGGGATTGGTCACCCGGATCTGGAGGCCGGCGGGGAGCGCTGACCCGTATCGCTTCGACAATTCGCGCTCCCCCTCAACGCCCCATTTGGATAGGTGGAACAAGTATTTCTCGGCCTGCATGATGGTGCCTGACAGCTCCTTGGTTGGAACGCTGTTGCCGCGATAGAGGCCTCTGCTCAGCAGAATGTCGTCAAAAGGCTTCTTGATCTCGATGACGTCGATATTGCCGTTGGCGTCGACCACGCACAGGTCGACGTATCGGTTCTTTCGCTTGCCCGGGGTCGAATAGAAGTCGGCGATCCGGACATTCTCCAACACCGCTACATACTTCGGGAACAGCAGCAGGATGACGCCGACAACCATCTTCTGCCACTCCTTCTCGGAGTAGCTAGCCGCCCTGGCGAGCCAGGAGGATAGCGTCGCGCGCAGATAGACGAACTTGTCGATCTCGGCGCGAAGCAGCTCATCCCGTCGCAAGGCGCGGCCGCGCGCACCGGCGTTCCGGCGATTCAGGTAGCTTTCGTAGTGATCGCGCGCGCTGGTCGTGCCGTCGAAGAATTCGCCGAGGATGGTCTCCACGCGCGCCGCGGCATAGCGGTCGACCTCGATGCTGTTCGGGAACCTCTCGAGCAGTTCGCCGAAGGCCTCGATAGCGATGCTGTCGGCCCGGTCGCCGCCAACGACGATTTCGCTGCCGGCCCTCAGCTTTGCAATGCGCCGAAAGATGCTGATGTTGCGCTCGGCGACAAAAACTTTCCGGTCCAGCGCGATCCCCTCCGCGACGATCAGCACATCGCTGTCGATCCCCAGGATCCGCCCGGGAATGCGGTGATATCCGTGTTTCGTAGTCGCGAACCGAAACCGATAGAGCGGGCGCTCGTCTTCCTCCGCCTCATCGTCATGCGTCACACCGTGTGCCATCCCCGCCACGAGGTCGGATTTGCGGAAGAAGAACACTCGGCCCAGCATCACCTTGCCCGCCGCCTTGAGTTCCCGTGTCACCCAGGCATTGCCACCTAACTCCGGTTGGTATTCGAGCGTCACGCCCTTGCTGTCGATCTCAAAAGAAATCACCGCACTTCCTCCTGAACTAGCCGGCACCACGTCGACCGCCCGATCCTTCCTCCGCAGGTCAGCTATCGCGCCGTCATTTCCGTCTGGAACGAAGACACCACAATGCCACCTACCAGCGGTACCGACATTCAGATACAGGGATGGCATGACCGATGTCACCCACTGGCTTCGCGCCAAAGCGCACGGCTTCAATCACCTCTCGAACGAGGAGGTGGACGCCATCTCGGACTTCTCGTTGCTCTGGGCTTTATTCGAGTCGCGCCTGCTCAACAGCGAAGGAAGTTCCCGAGCCATTTGCGATCTGGTCGATGGCTGGCAAAAGGACGGCACGCTCGACGCGACATCGCTGGACCCGGAGCTCGGCTACTTCCGTCAGCGCTACTTCGACAGTGGCGCCTTCACCGATCACTTCGGCCATTTGCATCTGCGCAGGAACGATCAGGAGCCGCTGGTCCGGGCTGTGGTTGACGGCAGCGACAACGACCCACGCAATCGCGTCGCCGCGGTGCTGATCATCATCTTCCGTTACCGCAACAACCTCTTCCATGGCGTGAAGTGGCAGTACCAGCTCGCCGGCCAGCTCGGCAACTTCGCCACAGCGAACGCCGCCCTGATGAAGATGCTTGACAGGCACGGTGCGCTACTTGAGGGCTGAGATCGCTAGCAACGCCTGAGAGGTGCGTACTTCGATCAGACTGTGCTCGAACTCCCTCGAGGCAGAGAACGTGCAGGAGGGTACCCGCGCGCGCTACCGCGAGGCGCCGACTAGCTGCCGGCCACAGCCGCGCACCGAACGTCGATATCGGCGATTGCGTGCCGTTCCAAACGCAAAAACCGCCCCGGTTAGACCGGGACGGTTATTGATTTATGACAAAATTGGTTGCGGGGACAGGATTTGAACCTGTGACCTTCAGGTTATGAGCCTGACGAGCTACCGGGCTGCTCCACCCCGC